>CANFIV010000001.1 GCA_947446935.1 Sphingomonadaceae bacterium
GGGAGATCTGATCTTTGAGCCGCAACTTCCTTTTTTTCAGACGCGCCACTTGCAATTGGTCATGCGCGCCGGTGCCCGACAGCGCATCAATCGCGGCGTCGAGATCGCGATGTTCCATCCGCAGCGTTTCAAGGCGCTTGCGCATTTCGTCTTCGGTCAACCCGGACACTCCCCAAAGCAACTTGGCCCGCAAGCAGGCAAGTCATCGCCAAAACGGCTATGGCAACCCACAGTCCGTAAACACCTTGATAGCATTCGCCTACAGACAAACCCGCAAGGTGCGCATTCCAGCGCAGTGAGGCTTGCAAGATACGAATATTGTGGGAGCATGACAACGCGCCTGCTCGGATGAGTCGAGGCCGACAAGTCCATGCCGGCGCTACCCCTTCGGCCATATCCTCCGGCGACTATCCCGCCGCCGGAGCGGTCTGGGGGTTTGGTCTCCTGAGGAGGTTACCGAATGGAACTGTCGCATATCAGCGCCCTTGAAACCAAACATGCCGACCTTGAACGGCGCATCGCCGAGGAACAGGGACGGCCTTCGCCAAATGGCAACCTGCTGAAAGAGCTCAAGCGACGCAAGCTGCGGATCAAAGAAGAGCTGGCCCAATTTCAGCTGGTCCACTGATCCCAGCTCAATGACGCGTGTAGCATGGTCAGCCGCGAGGGGTCCGGCTGGCCTGCTGCAAGCCTCGCCATGCGCGCCTGCGTGTTTCGCAGGCGCATAAATCGAATTTTTGCGCCCGCGATCAGACTGACTGCACTGCGAATACGAATTTGTGCGGCGTACAGGCACTTCGGTTTGCAAACGGCCGTGTCTGCGCTAGGCCTCTGCACATGATCACCGCCGCTGCTGCCGCTCGCGCGATCCTGACCTCGCTTCACGAGGTTATGGCCTCGCGCGCGAGTGCGCAGGCCAAGCTCAATCGCATCGTCGATATCATTGGCGAAAAGCTCGATAGCGAAGTCTGTTCGATTTACCTGCTGCGCGAAGGCATGCTGGAATTGTTTGCCACGCGCGGGCTCAATCAGGCCGCCGTCCACGTCACGCGTATGGCGGTCGGCGAAGGGCTGGTCGGCACGATTGCTTCGAACATTGAAACACTCAATCTTGCCGAAGCAGCGGCCCATCCTGATTTCGCCTTCTTTCCTGAAACCGGCGAAGAACGTTTCCACTCGTTTGCCGGCGTTCCCATCGTGCGCCGGGCCCGTGCGGTCGGTGTGCTCGGCGTACAGCACGTTGAGCCGCGGCGCTACGAGGAAGTGGAGATCGAAGCGCTGCAAACCGTGGCAATGGTCCTCTCCGAGCTGATCGCCAATGCCGACCTGATTGACGAGGAAGACGCGCTGGGGGCCGATGCGCACCTCACGGGTCACGAGCGGATTCAGGGTCTGACCCTGGTCAAGGGTCTCGCCAGCGGGATTGCGGTGTTCCACCAGCCGCGAATCACGATCGAGCATGTCGTCGCCGACGATACCGAGGCCGAACGCCAACGTGTCTATCTCGCGTTCGACAAGATGCGCGAGCAGATCGATCGCATGGCCAGCCAGGCCGAGTTCGGCATGGGCGGGGAACACGAGGAGGTGCTCGAGACCTACCGCATGTTCGCCTACGATGAGGGCTGGAGCCGCCGGATCAACGAGGCGATCGATTCGGGCCTGACCGCCGAAGCCGCGATCGAACGGGTGCAGCAACGTACGCGCATGCGTATGCGGCAAATCGATGACCCCTTGCTTGCGGATCGCATGCACGATCTTGAGGACCTGTCGAACCGGCTGCTGCGCATGGTTTCTGGCCAGCTCGGCACGGCCGCCAGCCTCGGGCTCAAGGGGGATGCCATCCTCGTTGCCCGCAATCTCGGTCCGGCCGAACTGCTCGAATACGATCGCCGCCGGCTCAAGGGTGTGATCCTCGAGGAAGGATCGCTAACCGCGCATGTCGTCATCGTGGCGCGGGCGATGGGGATCCCGGTGGTTGGCCGCATGCGCGCGCTGCGCGGCAAAGTTCGCGACGGCGATCAGCTTCTGCTCGATGGCGATCAGGGTGTGGTCGATGTGCGGCCCGCAACGCCGCTGGTCGAAGCGTTCGAGGCCCGGTTCGCCCGCAATCGTGAGCGACAGGCGCACTATGCCGCGATGCGCGATGTCGAACCGGTCTCGCTCGATGGGCAGCGTATCCGTGTGATGATCAACGCGGGTCTGCGTGATGACATGCCGATGCTGAACCTGACCGGCGCAGATGGCATCGGGCTGTTCCGCACCGAATTCCAGTTCCTCGTCTCAGCTACCCTGCCAGCGCGCGAGCGCCAGACGCGGCTGTACCGCGATGTACTGGACGCCGCAGGCGACCGGCCGGTCGTGTTCCGTACGGTCGATATCGGCGGAGACAAGGTGCTTCCCTATTTGCGCCACAACGATGGCGAGAATGAAGAAAACCCCGCCATGGGCTGGCGCGCCTTGCGAGTCGCGCTCGAGCGCGAAGGCCTGCTCAAAGTGCAGGCGCGCGCCTTGCTTGAGGCGGCAGGTGGACGCACGCTTAACGTGATGTTTCCCATGGTGACCGAACCTTGGGAATTCGATGCGGCGCAGGCGGTTTTCGAAAGCCAGCTTGCCTTCCTCAAGCGGCAGAAAAAGCTGCTGCCTGAAGCGATCCGCTATGGTGCCATGCTCGAGGTGCCCGCGCTTGCGGAATGCCTCGATTTGCTCGCCCCCCGGCTGTCGTTTCTCTCGATCGGCACGAACGATCTCACGCAGTTTCTTTTCGCGGCGGACCGATCACATCCGAAACTTGCCGAACGCTATGATTGGCTCTCACCGGCGATCCTGCGGTTTCTCCGCCGGGTGGTCTTGGCGGTTGCGCCGTCGGGTACCGACCTGACGGTCTGCGGCGAGATGGGTGGTCGCCGCCTAGAGGCTTTGGCTCTGCTCGGGCTCGGTATAACCCGGCTTTCGATCACACCTGCTGCGGTCGGCCCAGTCAAGGAACTGGTCCGCAAGGTCGAGATACGCGCAATCCAGGCGGCTATGGATGGCTGGCTGGCCCGGCCTCCCGCGAATATGCGCGCGGCGATCGCAGCGTGGGCAAGTGACCACGGGATCGATTTCGACTGATCCTGCCGCACGGACGCCTCAAGTGGTGCCGTACGCGACTCAAAAACATTGACTTTTCGCCCAGAGCAAGGCTGCCTTCCCCCGGGGTCGCAGCCCATCCAGGGAATGCCCGGAAAAAGCAATGAATGACGGGAGCGCAGCCGTGATTGAAGACGGCGGAATAAACATGGATGCAGAAGAGCTTTCGGCCGACATGGCTGTGGCTTTGGATTCTGCGTCTGCGTTCGGGATCGACAGCGGGGCGACCACGCCTCCGATTGTGGATCTCACCAAAGCGCCCGTGTCGGTCCGCCTCAAGGCCGCGCGCGAGGCGCTGGGCCTCAGTGCTTCCGATGTCGCAAAGCGCACGCGAATCACACTTCGCCATGTCGAGGCGCTTGAAGCCGGCGACTACTCCTCCCTGCCGGGCAGGCCCTATGCGCTGGGTTTCGCGCGCAGCTATGCGCGCTCCGTCGGGCTGGATGGCACCGCAATTGCTGATTCTGTCAGAGCTGAACTGGAAGATGGCTCGCCGCGGCCGGAGTCCCGCGTCCTGCACCAATTCGAAGTCGGTGATCCGGCCAAGACGCCCTCGCAACTGGTGAGTTGGCTGGCGCTCATTCTGGTTGCCACAGTGCTTGCAATCGGCGTGGTCTTCTGGCGCAGTTATTATGCGCCTGCTGTGGCACTGCCCGCACTGGCAAGCGCGGAGGAACCTCGTCCTCAAGACCTGACCCGAGCACAATCCAAGGTCCCAAGCGTTGCTCCTGCGCAAGTGGCAACGGGGCCGGTTGTGTTCACCGCGCTTGAGGAGGGGGTGTGGGTCAAATTCTACGACGGTCAGGGCACGCAGCTGATGCAAAAGCAGCTTGCCAAGGGCGAAAGCTACACGGTTCCCGCTGATGCCGCAGCGCCCAAGCTTTGGACTGGACGGCCCGACGCACTCGCCATCACAATTGGCGGTCAAGCCATCCCACGACTGGCCGAATCCGAACAGCGGCTCAAGGATGTGCCGGTCGATGCAGCAAGCCTGCGTGCACGGAGCCAATCGCCCGGCGCTGGCGCCACCGGCAGCCAGACGGTGGCTTCACCGTCCCATCCCGCCACACCGTAACCGCCTACTCGACTTGCATCGCGCTCTGCGCAATCATGCGCCTCGCACGCCAAATCGCGCGGGTGCGCTTGCGCGACTATGTCAAGACGGCGCATGGACGACGCAATGACCGGACGGGAGTTATGATGAAGACAACAATTGGCTCAGACCGCGCGCGCTCGGTGCTGCCCATCAAGCTGGCTCGAATGTTGGCCCCCGTGTTGGTCCCAGCGCTGGCAATGACTATGCCGCTCGGAACTCTCCCGGTTGCCCATGCGCAGGCTCAGTCCGCCCCGGAAACGACCGAGGTGCGCCTCCGCAGGATCGAGGCAGAGCTCCGCGCCGTGCAGCGCAAGGTGTTTCCCGACGGAGCGGGCAAGACCTTCGGCCCCGAGATTACGGCTCCTGCAAGCGCGGCACCATCTGGTGCTCCTGCTACAACCGCCGTTACAGACTTGCTGACCCGCATGGACTCTGTGGAAGCGCAACTGCAGCGGCTCACAGCGGCGAGCGAGGAGAACCAGAACCACCTTTCGAAGCTCGATGCACGCATGGCCGCGCTTGAGGCCGCTTCGGGCATCCCGGCGGCAGCGAGCGGCCCCAGTGCACCGCAACCCGGCTCGACCGCTTCCGCCGCGGTGCCGACGCCTTTGGCCGAGACGCCCAAGCCAGACTCAAAGCCAGACGCAAAGCCGGTCGCCAAGCCGGCGGCAAAGCCTGAAGCCGGGCGCAGCGAACCTCCGCCGGATCGCGTCGCTGCGGTCATGGCCATTGAAAAGCCTGTCAGCGATGACAAGGGCGAGGACGAGTACCTCTACGGCTACCGCCTGTGGGAGGCCAAGTTCTTCCCCGAGGCGCAACAGCAACTCCTTCGGGTGGTCCAGCAGTTCCCGCGCCATGCTCGGATCAGCTATGCCCGAAACCTTCTGGGCCGCGCTTACCTGGACGACGGCAAGCCAGGGACTGCTGCGCAGTATTTCCTGCAGAACTACCAGGCCGACCGCAAAGGCGATCGCGCAGCAGACAGCTTGCTCTACCTCGGCGTGGCCATGAGCCGACTGAAGGAAGAGAAGCGGGCCTGCGTTGCCTTCGGCGAGTTCCGCCAGACCTATCCGGATGAAGTGAGCGGGCGCCTGAAGGGGCAATTTGAGGCGGCGACCAAGCCGGTGACCTGCAATTGATACGGCGCTCAGCAAGCGGTTCGCGGCGGACTGGGGCACCGTCAGGCAAGGTGACGGCCCGGTAGGCCTCGCCGTTTCGGGCGGGCCTGATAGCCTCGCCTTGCTTCTGCTGACCGCAGCGGCGGCACCGGCTTCGTTCAAGGTAGCCACAGTCGATCATGGGCTGCGGCCAGAGGCCATGGTTGAAGCGGCCGCGGTCGCGACAATCTGCGCAGCGCGCGGCATTGCCCATACGACCCTCACAGTTGATCTCGTGCCCGGATCCGCCCTGCAGGAACGGGCGCGAGCTGCCCGCTATGCGGTTCTGGGGGATTGGGCCATGTCTCATGGACTATCCGCACTGGTAACCGCCCATCACGCCGATGATCAGGCGGAAACCCTGCTCATGCGGCTCAATCGAGGTGCCGGAGTGCGCGGCCTGGCGAGCATGCGGCGGGTATCGGTTGTACCAGGCCGATCGAAACTCGCCTTGCTGCGCCCGCTCCTTGGTTGGCGACGCCGCGACCTGGCTGCGGTGGTTGAAGCCGCAGGCATCAAAGCGGCGGATGATCCTTCGAACGCCGACATGCGGTTCGAGAGGGCGCGGGTGCGTGCGGGCATTGCCGGAGCGGCGTGGCTGGATTGCGGTGCCATGGCCGGCAGCGCAAGCCATTTGGCAGAGGCTGACCGCGCGCTCGATTGGGCTGCGGACCGGGCATTTGCCGCAGCAAAGCAAATGGGACCCTTGTTGAGCTGGGCGCCGGAGGAGACACCGCGGACGATCACACTGCGTGTCCTTGAGCGGATCGTCACCCATTTCGGATGCAGTACCCCCCGCGGCAGCGGCTTGGCGCGCTGGCACGATCACCTCGCATCGGGGCAGATCGCCACGCTGGCTGGAGTCCGCGGCGATGGCCGGGATGCCATCTGGCGCTTCACGGCAGCGCCGTTGCCACGAAGCCGCACGATCAATTGAATGCAGAATTCCTGACGAGAGTCCCTTAGGGCAGGAATTTCGGAGGCCGGGTTATATTGCCATTCCCCCCGCCGTCCCTACATTGAAGTCCACAGCCTATCCAGGATCGAAAGCCGCGCCATGAACGATGACCAGCCACAAGGTAACCCTTGGATCAAGAGCCTGCTTATTTGGGGCGGGATCTTTCTGGCGCTGCTCCTCGTCGTCTCGATGTTCAATACACGGACCGAACCGGCCGGGGCGATGATGCCATATTCCGATTTCCGCGCGAACGTTGCCGCAGGCAAAGTGCGCGAGGTGCTGGTGGGGCAGGGGCGCATCACGGGCACGCTCAAGAACGACCAGCAGTTTGCCACTGTTGCGGTTCCCGGCGATTCCGAGTTGACCAAGCTGCTGCAGGACAACGGTGTTCGCTATGCCGGGAAGGAACCGGAAGAAACCAGTCTGCTGATTGTTATCCTCGCCAATTCCCTGCCGTTCCTGCTGATCCTTGGCGTCGCGTTCTTCGCGCTGCGCCAGGTGCAAAAGGGTGGCGGCTCCGGTGCAATGGGCTTCGGCAAATCCAAGGCCAAGTTGCTGACCGAGCGTTCTGGCAAAGTGACCTTCGACGATGTTGCCGGCATCGATGAAGCGCGCGAGGAACTCGAGGAGATCGTCGAGTTCCTGCGTGATCCCAGCCGGTTCTCCAAGCTTGGTGGCCAGATTCCCAAGGGCGCGCTGCTGGTCGGCTCGCCCGGCACCGGCAAGACTCTGTTGGCCCGCGCCATCGCGGGTGAAGCGGGCGTGCCCTTCTTCACCATTTCGGGCTCGGACTTCGTCGAAATGTTTGTCGGCGTCGGCGCGAGCCGTGTGCGCGACATGTTCGAGCAGGCCAAGAAGAACGCGCCCTGCATCGTGTTTATCGATGAAATCGACGCGGTTGGCCGCCACCGCGGACATGGGCTCGGCAATTCGAACGACGAGCGCGAGCAGACGCTCAACCAGCTGCTTGTCGAGATGGACGGGTTCGAGGCCAATGAAGGCATTATCATCATTGCCGCGACCAACCGGCCCGATGTGCTCGATCCGGCGCTGCTCCGCCCGGGCCGCTTCGATCGTCAGGTGGTTGTGCCCATCCCCGATATCGAGGGCCGCGAGAAGATTCTCAGCGTGCACATGAAGAAGGTGCCGCTCGCACCCGACGTGCTGCCCCGCGTGATTGCGCGCGGCACACCGGGGTTCTCCGGCGCCGATCTGGCGAATCTCGTCAACGAGGCCGCGCTTCTTGCGGCACGCCGCAACAAGCGGCTGGTCGCGATGCAGGAGTTCGAGGACGCCAAAGACAAGGTCATGATGGGGGCCGAGCGCCGCTCGATGGTCATGACTGACGACGAAAAGAAGATGACCGCCTATCACGAGGCTGGGCATGCGATCGTCTCTGTCAACGAGACAGCGTCCGATCCGATCCATAAGGCCACGATCATCCCGCGTGGCCGTGCGCTTGGTATGGTGATGCGCCTGCCTGAGCGCGACAGCTACTCCTACCACCGCGACAAGATGCATGCGAACCTTTCGGTCAGCATGGGCGGCCGCGTCGCCGAGGAACTGATTTTCGGGTACGACAAGGTCTCTTCCGGCGCGTCGTCGGATATCCAGTACGCTACAAGCCTTGCCCGCAGCATGGTCACCAAGTGGGGCATGTCCGACAAGCTCGGGCCGCTTCAGTATGAAGAGGCGCAGGAAGGCTATCTTGGCATGGGCGGTTCGCAGCGCACCATGATGTCGGACGAGACCAACAAGCTCATCGACAGCGAGATCCGCACTTTGGTCGATGGTGCGCATGCCCGTGCGACCGACATTCTTAAGACCAACGAAGACAAGCTGCATCTGCTTGCGCAGGCGCTGCTGGAATACGAGACGCTGAGCGGCGAAGACATTCTCGCGGTGATGGAAAACGGCAAGATCGACCGCCCCGAAGCGCCGAGTGGCCCGGCCCGCCCCGCCTCTACGCAAGGTTCAACCGTGCCGCGTGCAGGCCGGCGCTTTGCTGGATCGGGTGACCCTCAACCTGCCGGCGCATGATCTTCTGACAGGGCGGGATTTTCCATGAGCGTAGCGAGCGAGGCCATTGTCATCCGCGCCTATGGCGGGCCTGAGGTCATGGTGATTGAGCCGGTCGAGGTACCGCAGCCCGGGCCAGGTGAAATCCTGGTCCGGCAGCATGCCGCATCGGTAAACTTCCATGACATCTATGTGCGGTCTGGCTCCTATCGGACGCTGGATTTGCCCGGGATACCTGGGCTCGAGGCTGTGGGAACAGTCGAAGCGGTTGGCGACGGCGTGGATGCGTTCCGCGTCGGCGATCGCATTGCCTACATCGCCCGCAATTACGGCGCCTACGCCCGTGTCCGCGTGATCAGTGCGTCGCTTGCGGTGCCTGTTCCCGAAGGGATCGACGATGGCGTCGCGTCTGCGTGGTTCCTTAAGGGGCTGACGGCGCAAGCGTTGGTTGATGAAGTCGAACCGGTTCGCCCGGGCATGTCCGTGCTGGTGCAAGCCGCCGGGGGCGGTGTCGGCCAACTGGTTGCCCGCATGGCAAGCCTGCGCGGCGCCCGCGTTATCGGCACGGCCGGCTCTCCTGAGAAGGCCGCGATTGCCCGTGCGGCAGGCTGCGAGGACGTCATTGCCTACCGCGAGGAAGATGTCGCGGCCCGGGTTATGGAATTCACGGGGGGGGCAGGAGTCGCGGCGGCCTATGATGCGGTCGGCGTGGACACGTTTGAGGGATCGCTCGCCTCGCTCGCGGTCAAAGGCCATCTGGTGCATTATGGGCAGGCGTCGGGCCCGATTCCGCCTTTCGACCTCTCGCGGCTTGGCGCGCGATCTGCCAAAGTGTCCCGCCCGTTCCTGTGGCCCTACATTTCCACACGCGAGACGTTGTTCGCAGCTTCTGCCCGCCTGTTCGGTGCAATCGCTGCCGGTGAACTTCCGCTCACTCTCGGGGGGCGCTTCGACCTTGCTGAGGCGGGCAAGGCGCACGCCGCGCTGGAAGCGCGCGCTGCCGGCCCATTCGTGCTCGATTGCTGAGCCGGGCGGTTCAACCCGCCCCTGTCTCCGCTGCAATTGCCGTTGCAAACAGCACGAGCGCAATGACGGCGAAGATGGCGAGCGCCACAGTTCGCCACAACCCGCCAAACCGCGAAACGCTATAAGTACCGCGCAATTGCCGGTACATGTGGAGCGGCGGGGTCAGCATGAGGAAACCCGAAATGGCTGATGCGCCCAGTGCACCAAGAACCATCGCCAAAGTGCTGAGCAAAGTCATGAAACACAGCGAATAGGTCACGAACACAGTGTGATCGTAGAGGTGCAAGCGACGGCTGAAGGGAAAGAGCAGCCACAGGAACGGGACCGAGATCGGGATCAGCACCCAGCTGTATTTATACGCGTGGCTCTGCATTTTGTAGATCGCCAGGTTGGGATTGGCCGAGGCCTCGTCGATCACGTTATCGAGCAGGCTGAACCCGGTTGACTTGATATGCTTGCCGCCCGCCATCCTGCCAGCGACCGCGATGACTTTTTCGCGGCTTTCGATCTCCTCATCGATAACGTCGGTATCTTCGCCTTTCGCTTTGAGCACTGCGCGTTTTTGCCGGAGCCCGGGCAAGGCCTGCTGGGCCTGTGCGAGCCCCTTGGAAGCCTCTGCCTTGACCTTGGCCTGATCTTCCTCGGCGAACTCGGCATTTCCGGCCGTGGTGTTTATCGCCGCGAAAAGCAGAAAAACGCTGAACAGGAACAGGGCAAGCGGCGAGACATAGCTCGCGCGTCGGCCATCGATGTACTCGCGGGTCAGCTTGCCGGGGCGTAGCGCCAGCATCGGGATAGTGCGCCAGACCTTGCCCTCGAAGTGGAAAACCCCGTGAAGCAGATCGTGGAAAAATGCGCCGAGTGTGCGATGGACATGCGCCGTCTGCCCGCAGTTGTGACAGTGGCTTCCGATCAGGGGGGTGCCGCAGTTAAGACACGCGCTCTCGTGGGTATGCCCGATATCTCCTTCGCCGGCGGAGGGCTCAAATGCCCGCGCGGCCAGGCCGGCACCGATCGCGTCTCCAATGACTTGTGTCTCGCTCATGTGCGCCCGGCCCCACCCGTTCATGCCAAATTCTTGGACAAGATAGCCAATGAAGCGTGAAGTGACTACGCTTCACGCGGCAATGTTTTGAACTATTGAAAGTGTGCCCGGCATGAAGCGCGTCCTGATGTCTCTTGCCCTTGCTGGTTCACTATTTCTGCCCCGCTTGGCCTCAGCAGGAAACAACCAGCAGCCCGGCACCATGTCGGTTGCCGTGTTCATAGCAAAGGCCGAGGCCCTTCAGGCGAAAGGCGCGATGGCGTTTTTCTCTTCTGATATCAGCCTGCTTAAGGCCGAAGTGGCAGGCTCTGCGCAGGCCTTTCGTCAGCAGCTCAAAGCTGAGGCGGCCAAAGGCAAGCCCAGCGCTTGCCCACCCGAGCACGCTGCGCTGACCAGCGATGACATCCTTGCACAAATGCGTGGTTATCCAGTTGCTGCACGGCCCCGCATTCCGGTCTCGGAGGCAGTCGCGGATCTGTTTCGCAAGCGGTTTCCCTGCCCCGTTCGTTGAGCGGCGAGCGCTCAATTTTACCCTGAATTAACCTTGCAGGTGCAGGGATTTCGATGTGTCCGCACAAGGCGGCGCGGTCGTCGACATGGTCGATACCGGCAGCGGAAAGGGAAATGATCGGGGTGTTGGGCCCGCGCGAAGACTTGGGGCTTGCCAGCGGGGTGACTTTTGGTCGCGCGCGCGTTGGTGCTGCGCCTGTCCGTCGCGCACCGATCATGCCCAGCGCGGAACCGCCGCCTCCTCCGCGGCCTTCAATCCGTGAAAGCACACATCCCATTGCCCGGCGGTGGGACACCTTGTGTCGCCAGATCGAAGACTGGGCGGCAAAGCGTCCGCTTGTGCCTGATCTGGCCGAAAATGTCGGCAGCGCGCAGTGGGGCCGGGGTCTTGGCACGCTGATCGGCCTGATTGTTCTGGCGTTGATGTTTTGGCCTCGCTTTGCACCCCTTGAAGCCGCTCCTCTGGTCGCGCTGGATGAAGCGGCCCAGGCTGAATTTCGTGCGCAGTCGGTGCGGCCCTTTGCCGCCGGCGCGATCCAGGGTCGCCACTTTGCCGCCAATGAAGCCGTGATCCGTTTGGCTGCAGCGCCCGAACGGCCCGTGATCCAGCTTTCCGCCACAATCGGCGAGAACGACAGCCTGCCGCGCATGTTGCAACGCGCCGGTGTCGGCACCGGCGATGCCGGGCAGGTTGCCGCGATGGTGGCAAGTGCTCTTCCACTCGCCGATATTGCACCCGGTACCCGTTTTGCCATCACGCTGGGTGCGCGTGCAAACCTGTCCGATCCACGCCCGCTCGCCTCCATCACCTTCCGCCCCCGGTTCGATCTGGCCCTTGCGATTGCGCGGCAAGGCGGCGGCTTGGTACTCTCACGCAAACCTATCGCCGTCGATCAAACCCCGCTGCGGCTGCGCGGCGTGATCGGTTCCAGCCTCTATCGTTCGGCGCGCGCGGCCGGTGCTTCGCCGAACGCGGTGCAGGACTATCTCCGCGCCATCGATCAGGCTCTGCCGTTTGAGGACATTGCGCCGACCGACGAGTTCGATTTCGTTGTCTCCTACAGCCATACTGCTGATGGCGAAGGGCAGGCAGGAGATCTGCTTTATGCGGGCGTTTTGCGTGACGGAAAGCCGCGCGCGCAGCTACTTCGTTGGGGTGGCAACGGCACGTTCACTTCGCTGGCGGATTTGACCGGGGCAGGCCAGAGCGACACTGGCCTGTTTGGCGCACCGGTGGCGGGGCACATCACCTCCCTTTACGGCATGCGGCGTCACCCCATTCTTGGCTATGTGCGGATGCATTCGGGCGTCGATTTTGCCGCTGCCTGGGGATCGCCCATCTACGCAGTCACCGATGGCCGCGTGGAATATTCCGGCTGGCACGGCGGGCACGGCAACTATGTTCGGCTTGATCACGGGGGCGGTATCGCCACCGGCTATGGCCATATGAGCCGGATCGCCGTGGTGCCGGGAATGGCGGTGCGGCGCGGCCAAATCATCGGCTATGTCGGCTCCACAGGCCTTTCGACGGGTGCACACCTTCACTATGAGGTTTACCGCGGCGGCCAGACGGTTGATCCGATGTCGGTCCATATGGTGCAACGCCAGCAGACCGTGGACCCCAAACAGATTGCCGCCTTCAAGGCACGGCTGCAGGCTTTGCTCTCGGTGAAGCCGGGCGCAATTGTGGGGCCAGCAAGGTAAACTTCCCTTCGGATCGGCGCACCCACCCCGGTTGCCCAAGCGCCGCTCTGCGCCTAGAACTGCAGATATGTCTGCCGGATATCCCAACCTTCGCCTTCGCCGCACCCGCGCCACCGCGTGGAGCCGCGCCCTGCACCGTGAGGTGCTCGTCACCCCCGCCGATCTGATCTGGCCCCTGTTCGTGACCGAGGGGCATGGCATCGAGGATCCCATCGGGTCGCTGCCCGGCGTATCGCGCTGGTCGGTCGATCTCGTGGCCGAACGTGCCCGTGAGGCGGCGGCGGCGGGGATTCCCTGCATTGCGCTGTTCCCCAATACCCAGCCCGAGCGCCGCAGCGAGCAAGGTGAGGAGGCGCTCAATCCGGACAACCTGATGTGCCGCGCGATCAAGGCTATCAAGGATGCCTGCGGCGAATCGCTCGGCGTGCTCACCGACGTGGCGCTCGATCCCTATACCAGCCATGGTCAGGACGGACTGATCGATGGCGAGGGTTATGTTCTCAACGACGCAACCGTCGAAGTGCTGGTGGGCCAGAGCCTCAACCAGGCGGCGGCAGGCGCGGACATCATTGCCCCCTCCGACATGATGGATGGCCGCATCGGCGCAATTCGGGAGGCGCTCGAGGACGCCGGACATATCAACGTCCAGATCATGTCCTACGCCGCAAAGTATGCATCGGCATTCTACGGCCCATTCCGCGATGCGGTGGGTTCGCGCGGGTTGCTCAAAGGTAACAAGAAGACCTACCAGATGGACCCGGGCAATGCCGAGGAAGCGCTGCGCGAGGTCGAGCTCGATCTGGCCGAAGGTGCTGACAGCGTGATGGTCAAGCCCGGCCTGCCCTATCTCGATATCGCTCTGCGCGTGAAGGAAGCGTTCCAAGTGCCTGTCTTCGCCTATCAGGTCAGCGGTGAATACGCGATGATCGAGGCCGCGGTAGCGGCTGGCGCAGGCGATCGTGACGCGCTGGTGCTGGAAACGTTGCTGGCGTTCAAGCGCGCGGGTTGCTCGGGCGTGCTCACCTACCATGCGCTGCACGCGGCGCGTTTGATGGGTGCCTGACCGGCGCATGATCGAGACTGAACGGCTGCTTATCCGCCCTTGGCGGGACGAAGACCGTGAGCCGTTCTGGACAATGGCCTGCGATCAGCGCGTGATGGAATATCTCCCGCCATTGACCCGTGCAGAAAGCAACTCGGGCATCGACAGGATGATGGCGCTTCAAGCCGAGCATGGGCATGTTTTCTGGGCGCTGGAGCGGAAGGCAGAGGGCGATTTCATTGGCTTTTGCGGGATCATGCCGCCGCGTTCACCGATCTTCGAGCATGAGATCGGCTGGCGGCTGGCCCATCACGCCTGGGGCCAGGGCTTCGCGCGGGAAGCGGCGGAGGCCTCGCTAGCCTGGGCTTGGGCAAACGTTTCTGTGCCAGCGATCATGGCTATCACCAATCTCGCCAACACGCGCAGTTGGGGTTTGATGGAGCGGCTGGGCATGGTCCGCTGCCTGGACGAGGACTTTGATCATCCGGATCTGCCCGTGGGTGATCCCCTGCGCCCACACATCCTTTATCGCATTCACCGGCCACATCAGGCCGCCACCTGAAGGGACTTCCATGCGTCACGACGTCACTATTGCCGCGATTCATGGCAAGACGCCCAGCATCCATCCCAGCGCCTTCATTGCGCCCGGTTGCCGCATCATCGGCGACGTCGAGATCGGGGCGGATGCATCGGTGTGGTACAATTGCGTGATACGTGGCGATGTGAACCGCATCGTGATTGGCGCGCGCACCAACATTCAGGATGGCACAGTCATCCACTGCGACAGCGCGGATCCCCGGCATCCGCAAGGCTTTCCGACCTTGATCGGCGAGGACGTTCTCGTTGGCCATATGGCCATGCTTCACGGCTGCGTGCTGGAAGACCGGGCCTTCGTCGGGCTCGGTGCCGTGGTGATGAACGGCACCGTGATCGAAAGCGACGCAATGCTCGCGGCTGGCGCCCTGCTCACGCCCGGCAAGCGCATCGCAACGCGCCAGCTTTGGGGTGGCCGCCCCGCCGCTTATATGCGCGATCTGACCGATGTCGCCGTTGCCGAGATGCAGCTTGGAGTGCAGCACTATGTCGCCAATGCACGTGCACACAGCGCAGCGCTGACATCCAATGGCTCGACCGAAAGCTGAGCACCCGCCGGCCACAGCGTTGCGTGCGCTTGCCGACGGGGAAGGGCGTCTGGCTGTGCGAGTCACACCTGGCGCGCGGAGTGAGGGGATTGAGATCGCGGACGGACGCGTGCTGGTCAAAGTCCGGACCAAGCCTGAGGATGGCAAGGCGACTGCCGCCGTGATCGCAATGTTGGCTGCGGCGCTGGGCGTGCCGCCCTCCCGGATCACCTTGTTGCGCGGCGCAACTTCGCGCGAGAAGGTGTTCAGTCTTCCGTCGGCAGCCTGAGCGCCACCAACACCATGGCGGAAGCCCAGCCGCCGGCGATCCAGAGGCAACCCAACGGCAGCCGGTTCTGCAGGAACGCGCCCAGCACCGCGCCGCAGAGCAAACCTGCCCATAGCGCTCCCCAGGCTATCCAGCCGGGCTCGGCCCTGCCAGTCAGCCACAGCGCAAAACCCTGACCCAGCCGGACCAGCGCCCCGGTCATGTAGGTCAGGCCCACGGTCACTTCGCCGCCGCGCTGGAAGGTGTTGTTGATCGCGCCCATAGCCAAGACCAGCGCGAACAGCATGATGCTTTCGGCCCCTGCGGCGCGCGCACCGGCTCCGGCGAGCAAGAGCGCGGTGACCAGTGCGAGCACAGCCGGTTTGCGCAATCGACCCGCCCGCAAGGCGATCAACGCGCCGGCCGTCACGCCGCACAGAAATCCGACGATCAGGAGTGTGGGAAGCAGGGCCTTTGCGGGATCGGTGCCGAGTGCCACGCCCAGCCGTGTGGTGTTGCCCGACATGAACGAAACGAAGTAGCCACCCGCCGAGAGAAACCCGATAGCATCGACAAAACCCGCCAGTCCCGACAGGGCAATCGCAAATTGGCGGCGCGGGCGATCATAGCGAAGCATCGCAGGCAGCCTACGCGCTTGGGCCCGTCAGGCAAATCAGCCTTTGGCCATGCCCAACGCCATTTTACCGAGCGCATCGGCAAGCGCTTCGGCGATCTCCTGATTGGCGGGCGCTGCTCTGGTAATCGCCCGGCGCATCGCATCTGCCCATTGTCCGGCCGTTTCGCTGTCAATGGCAAATGGCCCATGCAGGCTTACCATGCACTTGCCGGGATTCGCATGCCACCAGTCGCGTGGTCCGCCAGCCCAGCCGGCGAGAAACAACGGCAGCGATGCCCGCATCGCTCCAAGGTCCGGTGCGTGCATCGCGCGCAGCGCGGCATAGGCCGGATCCTCTTCCATCAGATCATAGAAGCAGTCCGTGATTCGTCGGAGCGTGGCGATTCCACCGATGAGATCATAAGGGCTTTTGGCGCTGGTTTGGGTCTGTGATGCCAAGATCTTCGAACTCTCAAACGAGATTGCGGTCGATCACCGGCTGCCATCGCCGCAGGCAAGCCGCATTGACTGAGATCAAGTTACCATCGAGAGCAGTGCATCGAGGCGGTCCGCCTCATGCGCAGGTTTGTCCTGCCGGATGCGATTTATGCGCGGGAAGCGCATGGCGACGCCCGACTTGTGGCGTTTGCTCGCATGCACGGAATCGAACGCCACTTCGAACACCAGGCTCTTGTCCGTCTCGCGCACCGGGCCGAATTTGGCGACTGTGTGCTGGCGTACGTGTCGGTCGAGCCATTTCAGCTCCTCATCCGTGAAACCGAAGTACGCTTTTCCCACGGGCAGCAATTCGGCCCCTGCATCAGGGTCGCCGTCCCAGCAGCCAAAAGTGAAATCGGAATAGAACGACGAGCGTTTGCCAGAGCCGCGCTGGGCATACATCAGCACGCAGTCGACCAGCAGCGGCTCGCGTTTCCATTTGTACCACAGGCCGCTGCGCCGCCCCGCCACATAGGGTGAGGCACGGTGCTTGAGCATCACGCCCTCGATGGCCGCATCGCGAGCACCGGCGCGGATTGCGGCGAGCGAATCCATATCGGTGGCCGCGATGGTTTCGGACAGGTCGAACCGCGCGGGATCCAACCGGGGTATCAGGGCTTCGAGCCGCCCACGGCGCGTGGTCCACGGCTCCCCGCGCAGGTCCTCGCCCTCGTCGATCAGGACATCGTATAGCCGCACGAACGCCGGGGCTTCGGCCAGCATGGCTTTCGAGACGGTCTTGCGGCCCAGCCTCTGCTGCAAGGCATTGAAGCTGGCCGCACCGCCTGCCTCGCCACCCTGCTGGTTGCCGCGCACAAGCAGTTCGCCGTCGAGCACTGCCGGGAAAGGGAGCGCGGCTGCGATCTCGGGGAAGCTTGCCGAGATCTCGTCACCACCGCGCGAATAGACCCGTGTTTCCCCGTTTACATGGACCAACTGCACCCGAATGCCGTCCCATTTCCACTCTGCAACATAGTCGGCCAGGCTGATCGCCTGATCTTCAAGCGGGTGCGCAAGCATGAAGGGTCGGAACAGTGGCAGCAGATCGGTGCGCGGCGGTGGGGCCGCGCCCGTCGCCCATTGGAACAGCGGCCCATAGGGTGGATGCTGACCATGCCAATATTCCTCCACTTCATCGACCGCCACCGAGAAGGCCTGCGCAAACGCCACTTTGGCGAGCCGGGCTGAAATCCCGATGCGCAGCGCGCCGGTGGCGAACTTGATCAGCGCATAGCGGCCTGCCGTATCGAGTTGGTCGAGCAGGCTGGCGAGCAACCCGGGCGCTGCGCTGCGTGTGGTGCTGCCCAACGCCGTGACAATCTCCCCCAAGGTTGGCGATGGGCCTGTGGGAGGAGTCGCGGGCTCGGGCCACAGCAGGCTTGCGGTCTCGGCAGTATCGCCCACAAAGTCGCGTGAGAGCGCCCACAGCACCGGATCGACCCGCTCCGCCATGAGGCTGCGCACGGTCCCGGCCTTCACGGCAGGAAAGTCCACTGCGCCGGTCAGTGCGGCCAGCGCCCAGCCGCGATCAGGATCGGGGGTATCGCGCAAGTAATCGGCGATCAGGACCAGCTTCCCATTACGTGATGGAGTCAGCAGAAGGCCGTCAAGAAGCGCGGCAAACCGCTGCATCAGGGTTCACTCCGGTGGGGGAGAATGGGACCGCGCTCAGTCATCCTCGTCCTCATATCCGGATAGCGCGAGCGCACGGGCGCGGCGCTGGTGGAGCTCGCACCAGCGCAGCAGCGCTTCTTCGCGGCCATGGGTGATCCAGGTTTCCGCCGGATTGACCTCCGCGATCGTCTGCGTGAGCTCATCCCAGTCGGCGTGGTCCGAAATGACCAGTGGCAGCTTAACCCCGCGCTGGCGGGCACGCTGGCGCACGCGCATCCAGCCGCTGGCCATCGCGGTGAGCGGATCGGGCAGACGGCGGCTCCAGCGGTCATTGAGCGCGGAGGGCGGACAGATCACGATTGCGCCCGCCAACTCCGTCTTCGGCACGCCTGCTGCGGACCGCAAGTCGCCGAGTTGCACGCCTTGCTCCTCATAAAGCCTGCACATCGTCTCCATCGCGCCGTGGAGATAGATCGGTTCATGCCAACTCGCGGCACGCAGTTCGGCGATCACGCGCTGCGCTTTGCCCAGCGCATAAGCGCCAACCAGCACGCAGCGCTCGGGATTCGCGGCGCGCGCCGCCAGCAGCCGCGCGATCTCGTCGGCAATCGGTGGATGGCGAAACACCGGCAATCCGAAGGTCGCCTCGGTGATGAACAGGTCGCAGGGCGTGACGGCGAAGGGCAGGCATGTCGGATCGGGGCTGCGCTTGTAGTCGCCGGTCACGATCACCCGCTCGCCGGCGTACTCCAGCAGGATTTGCGCCGAGCCCAGCACATGTCCGGCCGGCAGGAAAGTGGCGCTAACGCCGCCGCCCAGAATGATGGGTTCGTGATAGTCGGCCGGAACCGTGCCCTCCGCCACGCCATAGCGCACCCCCATGATCGCGAGTGTGGCAGGTGTCGCGATGGTTTGCCCATGCCCGCCCCGCGCATGATCGGCATGGCCATGCGTTACCAGCGCGCGCTCGACTGCGCGCGAGGGATCGATCCACGCGTCGGCGGGAACGATGCGGATGCCCATCGGCTCCGCTTTGATCCACGTGAAACATCCGGCCATGGCGTGAGGAATGGCGCGGTCGACGCCTCCTTACCAGAGACAAAAGGGGCGGAAGCCCGCAGGCCCCGCCCCCATCGTCTTCGCGGCATGAGCGCCAGCCGATCTCAAGCCTCGTCGGCGTTCGGCTCCTCTGCCGTTGCGGACCCGCCTTTGCCCTTGCGCGCCTTCTTCTTGACCAGTTTCGGCGCGGCCGGGGTCAGTTCGAAGGAGAGCACGGTGTCCTTGCCCTCCTCTTCCTTGAGGCTGACATGGACCTCGCCGCCATTGGCAAGTTTGCCGAACAAGAGTTCCTCGGCCAGCGGCTTCTTGACCTTCTCCTGAATCACGCGGCCCATCGGGCGCGCGCCATAGAGCCGGTCATAACCCTGCTTGGCGAGCCAGGCGCGCGCGTCGCTGTCGAACTGGATGTGCACGTTCTGGTCGGCCAACTGGAGTTCGAGCTGGAGGATAAACTTGTCGACCACACGGCTGACAACTTCCGGCGGCAGGTATGCAAACGGCACGATGGCGTCGATCCGGTTCCGGAATTCCGGGCTGAACATCTTCTTGACCGCTTCGTCGCCTGCGTCCGCCTTGGAAACGTCGCCAAAGCCGATGCCATTGCGCGCCATGTCGGAAGCGCCGGCATTGGTGGTCATCACCAGCACGACATTGCGGAAATCGACCGTCTTGCCGTGGTGATCGGTGAGCCGCCCGTTGTCCATCACCTGCAGCAGGATGTTGAACAGATCGGGGTGCGCCTTCTCGATCTCGTCGAGCAGCAGCACGCAGTGCGGCTGCTGATCGATCGCATCGGTGAGCAGCCCGCCCTGGTCGAAGCCGACATAGCCCGGAGGCGCACCGATCAGGCGGCTGATCGAATGGCGCTCCATGTATTCGGACATGTCGAAGCGCTGCAGCGGGATACCCATGATCTGGGCCAGGCTGCGCGCCACTTCTGTCTTGCCGACGCCGGTGGGGCCCGAGAACAGGAACGAGCCGATGGGCTTGTCTGGATCGCGAAGCCCGGCGCGGCTGAGCTTCATGGCGCTCGCCAGAACTTCGATGGCCTTGTCCTGACCGAACACGAGCCGCTTGAGATCGCGGTCGAGATGCTCAAGCACCTTCTTGTCGTCGCTCGACACCGACTTGGGTGGGATGCGCGCCATCGTTGCGATGACCTGCTCGATCTCGCGCGCGGTGATCACCTTCTTGCGCTTCGAGGGCGGCACCAGCATCTGCATCGCGCCAACCTCGTCGATCACGTCGATCGCCTTGTCCGGCAGCTTGCGGTCGTTGATGTAGCGCGCCGAAAGCTCGACCGCTGTCTTGATCGCATCAGGCGTGTAGCGGACCTTGTGATGGTCCTCGAACGCGGTGCGCAGGCCTTTGAGGATCTTGATCGTGTCCTCGATGGTTGGCTCGTTCACATCGATCTTCTGGAACCGGCGCAGCAGCGCGCGGTCCTTTTCGAAGTGGTTGCGGAACTCCTTGTAGGTGGTCGAGCCGATGCAGCGGATCGTGCCGCCGGAGAGCGCGGGCTTGAGGAGGTTCGAAGCATCCATGGCGCCCCCGCTGGTTGCGCCCGCGCCGATCACCGTGTGGATCTCGTCGATGAACAGGATCGCATGCGGCATCTTCTCGAGTTCGGAAACGACCTGCTTGAGCCGCTCCTCGAAATCGCCGCGATAGCGCGTGCCAGCCAGAAGCGCGCCCATGTCGAGCGAGTAGATCACGGCTTCGTTCAGCACTTCGGGCACGTCGCCCTCGACGATCTTGCGCGCAAGACCTTCGGCAATCGCGGTCTTGCCCACGCCCGGATCACCCACATAGAGCGGGTTGTTCTTGGAGCGGCGGCACAGGATCTGGATCGTGCGATCAACCTCCGGCCCGCGTCCGATCAGTGGATCGACTTTGCCGCTCAGCGCCTTCTCGTTGAGATTGACGGTGAACTGGTCGAGCGCCGAGTCCTTCTTGGTGCTGCTCTTTGCCTCGGACTTCTCTTCCTGCTGCGGCTGTGCTTCTTCCGCACCCTTGGGGTTGCGGTTTTCCACCTGGCGGCCGCCCTTGCCAATGCCGTGGCTGATGAAGCTCACCGCGTCGAGCCGGCTCATATCCTGCTGCTGGAGGAAATAGACCGCGTAGGAATCGCGCTCGGAGAAGAGCGCGACCAGCACGTTGGCACCTGTGACCGTGTCTTTGCCCGAGGACTGGACATGGAGGATCGCACGCTGGATCACACGCTGGAACCCGGCAGTGGGCTGCGGGTCGGCTTTGTCCTGCGTCTTGAGCGACTGGTATTCCTGATCGAGGTATTGGCGCACGACGTCGCCAAGGTCACCCAGATCGACACCACAGGCCTGCATGACCTGCGCCGCATCGGCGTCGTCGATAAGAGCCAGCAGGAGGTGCTCGAGAGTCGCATATTCGTGGCTGCGTTCGGACGCATTGCTGAGCGCGGAATGCAGCGTCTTCTCAAGGCTTTGGGCGAAACTGGGCATGGCGCTTCTTTCTGGCGGACCGGCGGACTGCCGACCCCGGGTGGTTCCCTTGCGGGAGGAGAACACGCCGCTGCTTAACCTGAGTTAAATCGCGAACGCGGAACATCAACGATCTGGCGGGCATATCGCCCTGCACTTGTGCAATATGGGTATGCCGCCCCGGTCCGTGAAGGGCGGAAAACATCAGGATCCACTGCCCTCTGGTGGGGGCGAGCCAAACAGGGCATCTGCGGCGCGGCGATGTGCCGCTGCCTTGTCGCGGTGCGTGCGCACCCGGGCAATTTCGGCTTCGAGCAAGGCAATCCTCTCGCCAAGCTCGTGGTGCGAATAACTGTCGAGCGACTCCGTTGCCAGCTGGCTGGCCAGATCGCCTGTGCGGCGCGGGCGCTCGTCTAGTTCCATCGCCGACCACTTTGTGACCGCATGAGCCTTGCTGTCAACCGGCTCCATGGGTACTTGGCGCTGCGGACGGTTTACTATTTTCCGGCGCAGGCACATCCGGCCGGATCGGTTCAAGGGGGCGTGGCATGAAGCCGTTACCAGCGACGATGACCGCAATTGGCTTCGATACCCCCGGTGGACCGGAGGTCCTGAGGCCTGAAACCTTGGCCATGCCCACCCCGGGCCGCGGGCAAGTTCTGCTGCGGGTCGCCTTTGCGGGCGTCAACCGTCCGGACGTGATCCAGCGCCTGGGTTTTTATCCGCCGCCGCCGGGCGCATCGCCGATCCCCGGGCTGGAAGTTTCGGGACAAGTCGTTGCCACCGGGGAAGGCGTGACGACCCCGTTTGTCGGCGAGATGGTCTGCGCGCTCGTAGCGGGCGGCGGCTATGCCGAATACTGCCTCGCCGAAGCCGCGCTGTGCCTGCAAGTGCCGGACGGCCTGCCGCTCGATCAGGCTGCGGCGCTGCCCGAGACATTGTTCACCGTCTGGCACAACGTTTTTGAGCGCGGCTGGGCGACTGAAGGTGAGCGCGTTCTGGTTCATGGAGGCACCAGCGGTATCGGCACCATGGCCATCTTGCTGGGTAAACTCTTCGGCCTTGAGGTTATTGTCACCTGTGGCGGCCCCGAGAAGTGTGCGGCTGCCCTCAACCTCGGCGCGGCCCATGCCATCGATTACAAAGCCAGCGATTTTGTCGAGGAAGTGCTCCGACTCACGAACGGCGATGGCGTGCATCTGGTGCTCGACATGGTCGCGGGTGATTATGTGGCGCGCAATCTCAAGTGCCTGACCGACGATGGCCGGCACGTGACGATCGCAGTTCAAGGCGGCGTGCGCGCCGAGATCAACATGGCTGATGTCATGCGTCGGCGCCTGACCCTAACCGGTTCCACTTTGCGTCCCAGATCCAATGAATTCAAAGCCTTGCTAGCGGATGAAATCAATGATGCGGTCTGGCCGTTGGTTGCGGCTGGCCAGCTTCGCCCGGTCATGGACCGGTCCTTTTCTTTGCTCGAAGCCGGCGCCGCGCATGCGCGAATGGAAGCCGGTTCGCACATCGGCAAGATCGTTCTGGCCGTCGGCGAATAGATCAGCGGCCTCGAAAAGGCCGGAATAGACTTGCCGTTCGGGGCTCGGTCGCCTACATCGCATGCAAGATGGCCGCTCCGCGAGGGGCGGCCCTTATTGTTTTTCCCTTATTGTTCATGCTGTCCGGAGACGCTCCCCTTGAGCAACCAGCCCACTTATCCGCTGATGCCGCATGCCACAGCATCTTGGCTTGTCGACAACACTGCGCTGACTTTCGAGCAGATCGCCGAGTTCTGCGGACTTCATATCCTTGAAGTGCAGGCGATGGCTGATGATCTGGCCGGAGCCAAGTATACCGGCCGTGATCCGGTTCATTCAGGCGAGTTGACCCAGAGCGAGATCGAACGCGGTCAGAACAATGCGGAATACCGTCTGAAAATGCAAAAGGCTCCGATCTCGGTCAGCCGCACCAAGGGTCCGCGCTACACGCCGGTTTCGAAGCGGCAGGACAAGCCCGATGGCATTGCCTGGATCCTGCGCAACCATCCGGAGATTTCGGACGCCCAAGTCGGCAAGCTGATCGGCACGACCCGCAACACGATTGCCGCAATTCGTGATCGCAGCCACTGGAACATCTCCAATATCAATCCGAAGGA
>CANFIV010000002.1 GCA_947446935.1 Sphingomonadaceae bacterium
GGTTTGTGCTCGCAGCGTGAACTTGATGCGCTGGTCGCCAAGGCTGCGAAGAAGGCGGGTATCGAGGAAGACGAGACCGCCAGCAAGCTGAGGCTTGGCAACGACCGTGACGCGCTGATCGAGGAGCTTCGCGCCGAGCGGGAAGCCCATACCATGGCTGCCTCGCAGGCCGCACAGGAAGCGGAAGCCGCGGCTTGGCTCGAAGCCCGCCGCGCCGAGGGCGTCTCTGACAGCTGAGCTTCAGCAGCAGATAGTATGCAAGACCAAAAACCCCTCCCTGCTCAGGGAGGGGTTTTTGTTTGCGCGCAAGGGGTGTCGGGAATTTTGCGGAGCGACTCAGCTGACCAATGTCAGCGGCGTTTCGCCTTCGACCGCATCAAGTCCGTGGCTGAGCCGGCCGTCGATATGCGCGCCCTGCTCGATCGTCAGCGTTTCGTACTTCACATCGCCGTGAATTCGCGCCGATTTGAGGATCACCAGTTGGCCTACCTCCATCCCGCCTTTTACGGTACCGGCCAGCCGCGCGGTATGCGCTCGGATCGCGCCGTGGATGGCGCTGGCTTCCCCCTGAACCAAGGCGGCGCAGGTGATGTCGCCTTCGACATGACCGTCGATATGAAGATCGGCGCTGGCGGTGATATCGCCTTTTACCGCCAGATCGGCGCCAAGCACGGAAAAGGTGGTGGCGGCCATGGTGTTACCCTGCGGTGCCGGCCGGGCGGGGTACTCTTGACCCGGCGTGGGCTTCTTGGAAAACATGCGGCATTGCCTCCAGAAACGGGCGCGGATCGACCGGTCGGTCGGCGATCCGCACTTCAAAGTGCAAGTGGGGTCCGGTCGAGCGGCCAGTGCTGCCGATAGCGCCGATCACTTTGCCGGGACCGACAACCTCGCCCACGCGTGCCACGATTCGCGACATATGCGCGTAGCGCGTAAGCAAAACGTTGCCGTGGCTGATTTCGACGCAATTGCCGTAGCCTTGTTTCACGCCGGTAAAGCTCACGGTTCCGGCCGCAGCCGCCAGGATCGGCGCGCCAATGGGCCCACGGAAATCGAGTCCGGCATGGAAGGCGGCACCCCCGGTAAAGGGATCGACCCTGTAGCCAAAGCCGCTTGAGATGTATTCGAGGCTGGCGGGCAGTGTGTTGGGAATGCGCACCAGCGCCTGTTCCATCGCGCTCATCCGCGCAAGGCTGGCGCCGAAACGGGCAAAGCGCGGATCGAGTTCGTTGCCCGGACCCGTTGAAAGCGGAATCAAGGGACCACCCATTGCGCTTCGGTCACCCGCCGCGATCAGGCCCGGGTTGAGGCCGAGACGCCGGATCGCGGTTTCAGCGCGGGCCGAGCGGGTATCGGCGTAGCGGGTGAGCTGCTCGATGAAGGCCAGTTGCCGTGCCTCGACTTTTGCAAGGCCAGCCGCTTCGGGCAGGATCATGGAAATCTTGCGCACGGTCTTGGCCGCTTCGGCAGAGCTGTCCGATACGGTGCCGGCAGGCAGCGAGCTGGGCATGGGACCGATGGCGCCTTGCACGCTTTTCTCGATGAATTCTTGCCGCTTGGCCAGATCGCTGGCCACAGTACCTAGGCCCGATCGGTACTGTGCGACGCGGCTTTCCGCCGTCGCGACCGCCGCTTCGCGTTCGAGCAGCGAGGCGTGATCGTAGGCTGCGAGAGCCTGCGAGCCGAGCATCCAGCCCACCATCACCACCCAGACCATAACAGCGCTGGCGACAGCCCCTGCGACGCGCATCTGCAACTGCGCGGAAAGGCGGATAAAGCGGACATGCCCGTTCGAGCGCATGAAGAATTCGCGGTCAGGGAACCAGCAGCGGACGCGCTCGACAAACGCCCGCAAAGGGGACTGCGGACGACCGCCGTCCTGAGGCGAAGCCGCCTTGCGTCGTGTTGTAGTCGGTAAGATGGCGACCCCCGTCCGGACGCGGTTTTTTTGAACCCGCGCTCAATCTGCGGCTTAGCCATCGCCATTCCTGGGGTCGAATCCCCAGGGCGTTTCGCAAGTTGAGTCGTGCGTTTCTGGCGATGAAGCGTTTTTGAAGTGATCGGCTGGTCACGATTACAGGATTCGACTCGGAGAGCCCGCAGCGCCAAGCCTTGCCCCAACCCAGCGCACCCAAGCAGGCTGACAGCGCGGCCGGGGAATGGTAGGAGATCGGCATGAACCTTGCCCCCTTGCCCGCAAGCGAGATCGAGCCTGTACTCGATGCCGCCGACCTGATCGACCGCATGGCCCGCGCCGGACGCACAGCGCAGCGCACGTTGGCGACGATGTCATCTGTCGCTCGCCAGGCCGCGCTTGAGCACGCGGCAGCCGCGCTGCGGCGTACCGCGCCAGCGATTCTCGAAGCAAATGCGCTGGATGTCGCCAGCGGCGAGGCTGCCGGTTTGTCGGGCGCGATGATCGACCGGCTGCGGCTCGATCCGGCGCGGATCGAAGCCATGGCAGCAGGCGTGGCCGAAGTCGCAGCGCTCGATGATCCCGTCGGAAGGATCATCGACGAAACGCACCGGCCCAACGGCATGGTGCTGCGCCGGGTGCGCGTACCGATTGGGCTGATCGGCATCATTTATGAGAGCCGTCCGAACGTCACGGCCGATGCCGCTGCGCTCTGCGTGCGTTCGGGGAATGCCGTGCTGCTTCGCGGCGGGAGCGAGGCGGTCCATTCGAATCGGGCGATCCTTGCCGCGCTGGCGGAAGGGCTCGCCGCTGGCGGCGTACCCGCCGAAGTCGTGCAGCTTGTGCCTACGCAGGACCGCGCGGCTGTCGGGGCGATGTTGTCTGCTAGCGGACTGATCGACATGATCGTGCCGCGCGGTGGCAAGAGCCTTGTTGCGCGTGTGCAGGCCGATGCGCGGGTGCCGGTGCTGGCGCATCTGGACGGGATCAACCACACCTATGTTGATCGCGCTGCCGATCCGGCCATGGCGCGCGATATCGCGTTCAATGCCAAACTGCGGCGCACGGGTGTCTGCGGATCGATGGAAACCCTGTTGATCGATGCGCTGTTCCCCGATCCGCACGGTCTGGTCGAACCGCTGCTCGAGGCCGGCTGTGAGCTGCGCGGCGATGCGCGGGCCTGTGCGATTGATCCGCGGATCAAGCCGGCGGATGCCAGCGACTGGGACACCGAGTATCTCGATGCCGTGTTATCGGTAGCCGTAGTCGATGGGCTCGATGCTGCGCTGGCACATATCGCACGCCATACGTCGGGCCACACCGATGCTATCGTGACCGGCGATGCGGCGGCAGCCGAGAGGTTCCTGAGCGAGGTCGACAGCGCGATTGTGATGCACAATGCCTCGAGCCAATTTGCCGACGGGGGCGAGTTTGGTCTCGGCGCGGAGATCGGCATTGCCACCGGGCGGTTGCACGCACGCGGGCCGGTCGCGCTCGAGGGACTCACCACCTATAAATGGCTGGTGCTGGGCACCGGGCAGATCCGTCCCTGAAGCCATATGCCTCTGCCGGGTTCATGGCAGGCCAGGAGAGAATGATGCGCATCAACCGATTCGGTACGACGGGCCTGATGGTCTCGGAGTTGTGCCTTGGCACAATGACTTTCGGTGCGAGCGGGGGCCGGTTCCGCGATGTTGCCGGGCTCGACCAGTCGGCCTCGACTGCGCTGGTCAAACAGGCGCTCGATGCCGGGATCAACTTCATCGACACCGCCAACGTCTATTCGGAGGGGCATTCGGAAGTGTTCACCGGCCAGGCGCTTCGCGATCTGGGCGTGCGGCGCTCGGATGTCGTGATTGCGACCAAGGCGATGGGCATGATGGGCAGCGGACCCAACGATGCCGGCGTCTCGCGCTTTCATCTGATGAACGAGATTGATGCCAGCCTGACCCGGCTCGGGCTCGACCATGTCGATCTTTACCAGATCCACGGTTGGGATTCGCAGACGCCGATCGAGGAGGCGCTGCGCGCGCTTGATGATATCGTCCGGACCGGTCGCGCGCGCTATATCGGCGTAAGCAACTGGGCAGCATGGCAGATCATGAAGGCGCTCGGCATTTCCGATCGGATGGGGCTGGAGAAATTTGCGTCGCTCCAAGCCTACTACACGGTGGCAGGGCGCGATCTTGAACGCGAGATTGTGCCGATGCTTCAGAGCGAAGGGCTCGGCCTGATGGTCTGGAGTCCGCTGGCAGGCGGGCTGCTTTCGGGCAAATACACCCGGGCTGGTGAAGGGCAGGGCCGCCGAGCCTCATTCGATTTCCCCCCGGTTAACAAGGAGCGCGCGTTCGACTTGATCGATGCGATGCAGGCAATCGGCAGCGCCAAGGGCGCCAGCGTGGCGCAAGTGGCACTGGCGTGGCTGCTGTATCAACCGGTGGTTTCGACCGTGATCGTAGGGGCCAAGCGCGCCGACCAGCTTGCCGACAATATTGCGGCCTGCGATGTGACGCTGACAGCCGAGGAGATCGGCCAGCTTGATGGGCTCTCGGCGCTCCCGCCCGAATACCCCGGCTGGATGTTCGCAATGCAGGGGCCCTATCGTGCCAAGGCCGCATCGCCGAGGCGCGTTCCCGATTGAGCCAGACGCGACAGCTTACCGGCCTGCTCGGGGGCAGCTTCAATCCGGCGCATGGCGCGCATCGGCGGATCAGCCTCTTCGCGCTTGATCGGCTGGGCTTGGATGAAGTGTGGTGGCTGGTATCGCCCGGCAATGTGCTCAAGCCTTCGAAGGGCATGGCCCCGCTGGGTGCCCGGGTCGCCTCGGCGCGGGAAACGGCGCGGCGCGCGCCGATTCGCGTGACGGCGATCGAGGCCGAAATGGGCACGCGCTACACGCTCGACACCCTGCGCAAATTGAAACGGCGATATCCCAAGCGGCGCTTTATCTGGCTGATGGGAACGGACAATCTCGCGCAGTTCCACCGTTGGCGCGGCTGGCGCATGATCGCGCGCGAGATGCCGATTGCCGTGATCGCGCGTCCGGGGTATGATGCCAAAGCTTTGGCGAGTCCCGCCATGGCATGGCTGCGCCGCTGGCGTCGGCGGCTCAGTCAGGAATTGAACGGCGCAGACTGGAGCGCCCCGGCGCTGGCAACCTTGCGTTTCGATCCAGATGGACGTTCGGCCACGGCCATCCGCGCCGCCGATCCTGATTGGTATCGCCAGTTTGACCACACCCACCAGCGAGACATGCTGACCCACCGTCTGCTGCCAGTCAGCGTTGGCAGGGCCGGTTCGTGTTGAGCTGGTTTCTGCCCTTCACCCGCATTTGCCGGGCCCATAAACCCATAATGCAGCCGCCCCATTCCTTGTTTCGGGTTGCCGCGTATTCCTTGATCAGTCAGCTACGGAGTCCATCACAAACCCCATGACAAGCGTACAGCCCCTGCCGGTCGAAGCCGGCATCACCTCCAATCCCGCTTCTGCTCCCGCCTCTGCGCCGATTGCAGCCGAGCCCGGCTCGCTGCTCGATCTGGTCCTGCGCTCGCTCGATGATGATCAGGCGCAGGAGGTGGTCTCGATCCCGCTTGAGGGCAAGAGTTCGGTCGCCGATTACATGGTGATCGCCTCGGGCCGTTCGACCCGCCAGGTTGCCGCCATGGCACAGAAGCTGGCCGAGCGAATCAAGCACGGTGGTTTTGGCCGTGCCCGGATCGAAGGCTTGCCGGCCGCAGACTGGGTGCTGATCGATGCGGGCGATATCGTCGTTCACGTCTTTCGCCCCGAAGTGCGTAGCTTCTACAACCTTGAACGCATGTGGGCTTTTGGCGATCAGGGCGCGGCCTGAACTGCGTCAATCGCTCCACAGCTAGGGGCTGAGAGGGATTCATTGCGCAGCCGTTCTGCGCTAGGGCAGGCGCATGTTGCTGCACGTGATAGCCCGCGGAAAGATCGGCCGCTCGCCCGAAGCCGAACTGGTTGATCGCTATGCGCGGCGCATCGCATGGGGCTTCAAGGTCACCGAACTGCCCGATCGGGGCGGCATCATTCCCCCGCCCGCCTCCACGCCGTCACGGACCGTGGCGCTGGACGAGCGCGGCGAGCAACTCACATCATCCGCATTCGCTGCCATCCTCGGGCGCTGGCGCGATGATGGGGTGCGCGAAACGCGGTTCCTGATAGGTGCGGCCGACGGGCATGATGCGACGTTGCGAGGCGGGGCCGACCTCCTGCTGGCTTTCGGCAACGCAACCTGGCCGCACATGCTGGCCCGCGCAATGCTGGCCGAACAGCTCTGGCGGGCGACCAGCATCCTGGCTGGCCACCCTTATCACAGAGAGGGTTAGGTGCGCGTCATGACGTCACGCCATACCCTGCTTGCCCTCGCTTTTGCACTGGCCTGCTTTGCCGGGTGGCAGGGTTTTGCGCAGGACGCGCCATTCGAGAGTGCCGATCAGGCCTCGGGCGCGCTGCGCCAGGCGACCAGAGCGCTGGCTGATGCACAAAAGCGTGGTGACCAGCTTGAGGAAGCGGCGCGGCGCGCCACTGCAGCTGCGGATCGAACGGCCAGCGAGGCGGCGGCGGTGGCCGCGCGCATTCAGCAGTCAGAGGCGGAAATCGCCTTGTCGCAGGTGCGTGTGGCCGAGATCGACCGGCAGCGCGCGGCGCTTCGCATGCGGATTGCGGAACGACAGGAACCCGTGGTGCGGCTTACAGCAGCCATGCAGCTCATGGCGCGCCGCCCGTTGGCGTTCAGCCTGATGCGCGCGGATTCGCTGCGCGAGACGGTCTATTTGCGCGCCGTTCTCGAAACCATGCTGCCCGAAGTTCACCGGCAGACCGCGGGACTGCGCTCAGAAATCGAGCGCGGACGGCAGTTGCAGGACAATGCCCGGGTTGCCGCAGCGCAGCTCAAGGCGAGCGAGCAGGTGATGACGGTGCGGCGGCAGCAACTGGCTGCGCTCGAAAGCCGCCAGCGCATCGAATCGCGCAGTGCCCAAGGCATTGCCAGCCGCGAGGCGGATCGCGCGCTCGCGCTCGCCGAGGATACGCGCGACATTGCGGCGCTTATGGACCGGTTGCGCGCTGATGGCGCATTGCGAAGCCAGTTGGCCGCACTGCCCGGTCCGGTGCCGCGGCCCGACCGGCCAGGCTCGATGCTCGTGGTCGATGAGGCCCCGCCCGGTAGCGGGGCCAAGCCCGGCTTTGTCTGGATCCTTCCGGTCAGCGGCCGGATCGTAGTCGGCTTTGGTGACACAGCGGGAACGTCCCGCTCGATCGGTGTCACCTTGGCGCCTGCGGCCAATGCCCAGATCGTGGCGCCGGCGGCCGGGCGGGTGGCCTATGCGGGAGATTATCGCGGCTATGGGCGCATTATCATCATCGATCATGATGGCGGTTGGACCTCGCTTATCACCAATCTTGGGCGGCTGGATGTCGCGGTGCCGGCGCGGGTGGTGCAGGGCTCGCCGCTCGGTCTCGCGGGGCCCGGACGGCCGACCGTGACCGTCGAGTTGCGCAAGGATGGCGCGCCGGTGAACCCGCTGACCTTCATTGGCCACTGATTGCCCCTTTTCCATTGGCCTGCCACATCTGGCGTTAATCGTCTTGGGGCTATAGAAGCAGCCAAAGGCTCGCATTCCAGGCCCGCCGAATGGCGGGCATTCTCTGGCGAAAGACGACTATGGCGTTCCAGTTCGCTCCTCTCTTCCGCGCCGCCGCGCTTGTCAGCGCCGTTGCGCTCATTCCGGCGGCAACTGCCGGGCTTGCGGCGGTCGATGCGCGGTCCGGTCCCGAATTCGGGAAGCTGATGGCTGTCTACGAGCGGATCAAGAGCAGCTATGTCGAGCCGGTCGATGACGACAAATTGATCAAGGGTGCGATCAACGGCATGCTTGCCGCGCTCGATCCACACAGTTCGTATCTGGACGCGCGGGATTTTGAAAACCTGCGCACGCAGACCGACGGATCCTATGGCGGGCTCGGCCTTTCGGTCACGATGGACGATGGCGCGGTCAAGGTCATTGCGCCGACCAAGGGCAGCCCTGCCGATGCCGCCGGGGTCAAGGCCGGCGATTTCATCACCCATATCAACGGCAAGCTGATCTACGGCGGCACGCTCGATGAAGCGGTCGATCAGATGCGCGGCCCCCCCGGAACCACGATCCGGCTGACCTTGTTTCGCACCGGCCGCGATGAACCGATCGATGTCTCGATCACCCGCCAGATAATCGAACTCAAGCCTGTCGACTGGAAGGTCGAAGGCAATGTCGGCGTCATTTCGGTTTCGAGCTTCAGCGCCAACGTTGGCAGCGAAGTTTCAGATGCCTTTGCCCAGATCAAGGCCAAGACTGGCGGCCGGATCAGCGGGCTGGTGCTCGATCTGCGTGGGAATCCCGGCGGTCTTCTCGATCAGGCCGTGGCGCTGTCCGATCTCTTCCTCGATCACGGGGTCATTGTTTCGCAGCGCGGCCGCTATCCGCGCGATAACGAGACCTACAATGCCGAATCGATGACACCGGGCGATATCGCCAAGGGCATTCCATTGGTCGTGTTGATCAATGAAGGCTCAGCCTCGGCGTCGGAGATTGTCGCGGGCGCGCTGCAGGATCAGCACCGGGCCGTGCTCATGGGTCAACGCAGCTTCGGCAAGGGCAGCGTGCAGACGCTGATGCCGCTTACGCGCGACACTGCGCTCAAGCTCACCACTGCGCGCTATTACACGCCTTCGGGCCGTTCGGTTCAGGAAGGTGGGATCGATCCCGATATCGCGGTGCCGCAGATTTCCGATCCGGATCTCAGGAAGCGCGCTCAGCGCTTCTATCGCGAGAGCGACTTGCGCGGGCACCTCATCAACGAGATCAAGGACGACAAGGATCTCGAGCGCGACAAGGTCCCCGATCCGCGCTTCAAGATGACGCCCGAAGAGCTCAAGGTGAAGGGCATTGACGACTTCCAGCTCTATTACGCTCTGCAGACATTGGGGCGGACCGCGCCGCAGGCTCTGGCCGCGCGCAAGCGCTGAGGCGATGATGAACCGTCCGGCAACCCCTGTTTCAGGGGCTTATGTTGTGGCGCTGGCGGTGCCTGGCGCGCTGATAGCGGCCGTCTATGTGGCCCAATATGGCTTTGGCCTGGCGCCCTGTGACATGTGCTGGTGGCAGCGCTATCCGCATTTTGCGGCGATCCCGCTTGCAGCAGCGGCGCTGGCCTCTCGCGGCACCCGGCTGGGTGAGGCGCTGGTTCGGCTCGCGGCGCTTGCGATTCTCGTGAGCGGGCTGATCGGTGCGTTTCATGCCGGGGTCGAGTATGGCTGGTGGCAGGGACCGACCGCATGTTCCTCGACGAGCCTGGGCGATGATCCGCTCGCTTCGATCATGAATGCGCCGCTCATCCGGTGCGACGCGCCTGCATGGACCCTGTTCGGGGTGAGCCTGGCAGGTTTCAACTTTCTGATTTCGGTCGGCAGCGCGGCGCTTGTGTTCGTTCTGCTCGGCCGCCGCAAGCAAGGGTCTGTTTCATGAGCGATTCCCGGTCTGCCATGCTGCGGGTCAACCAGGCGGGTGAATTTGGCGCCACCCGGATCTATGCCGGGCAACTGGCGGTGATGGGTGATCGCGGGCCGCATGCCGGTGAAATCGCCGCCATGGCCGAGCAGGAAGCCGGGCACCGCGAGCGCTTTGATGCGCTGCTTGTGGCGCGCGGCGTGCGCCCGACCATATTGCAGCCCTTGTGGTCGGCGGCAGGCTTTGCGCTTGGCGCAGCGACAGCGCTGATCGGCCCGGAGGCGGCCATGGCCTGTACCGCCGCCATCGAAACCGAGATCGACCGCCACTATACCGAGCAACTCGAGGAACTCGGCGAGGAAGACCCCGAGCTGGGCGCGATGATTCGCGAGTTCCGCGATGACGAGCGCGAACACCGTGAAACGGCCCTGGCGGCGGGCGCCGAACGCGCGCCGGCCTATCCTTTGCTGTTCAACGCGATCCGAATGGGCTGCCGCGCCGCGATCGCGGTTTCAAAGCATATCTGAGCTGGCCGATTTGATGCGCCGCAAGGCATGGACTTCAGCTACCGTTCACGGTGTTCAGGCCCTATAGGCACAGGCATGATTGAAGCTGGAGTACCCGCGATGAAACGCTACCAAACCGCCGCCGTTCTCATCGTTGCCGCGCTGTTTGCTGTCCCTGTCTCCGCCGCGGCACAGGAAACGCCGCGTGAAAAGGTCAACCAGCTGATCGTCTACGGCGATGATCCCTGTCCCGCCTCCAACGATGGTTCGATTACGGTCTGCGCGCGCAAGGATGAGGCGGAGCGCTTCCGTATCCCCGCGCCGCTGCGCGACAATCCCAATGCCACGGTCAATCAGGGTTGGACCCAGCGGGTCAAAGCCTATGAAACCGTGGGTGCCGCCGGGATCAATTCCTGCTCGCCCGTGGGTTCGGGCGGAGCCTCGGGCTGCATGGCGCAGCTTATCAACAGCGCCTATGCTGAAAAGAAGCAGGCCAGCGATGTCCAGTTCGGCAAGCTGATCGAGGCGGAGCGTGCCAAGCGGACCCAGTCAATCGATGCCGATACTGCCGCCGAGCAGGCCCGCGTCGAAGTGCTGGAGAAGGAATACGAAGCCAAACTCAAGCGTGAGCGAGATGCCGAGACCCAGCCTGCTACGCCTGGCGCTCAGCCAGCCACTGCGCCTCTGGCCACTCCACCACAGCCTTAACCCAGTGCGATGTCCGGCGCGTCTTCCTGCTTCATGCCGACTGTGTGATAGCCTGAATCGACATGGTGCACTTCGCCGGTGACGCCCGAGGCAAGATCCGACAGCAGATAGAGCCCTGCGCCGCCGACATCCTCGATCGTGACATTGCGCCGCAGCGGCGAATTGAGTTCGTTCCACTTCAGGATATAGCGGAAATCGCCGATCCCGCTCGCGGCCAGGGTCTTGATCGGGCCGGCCGAAAGCGCGTTCACGCGAATGCCATCGGGTCCGCAATCATTGGCGAGGTAGCGCACGCTCGCCTCCAGCGCAGCCTTGGCCACGCCCATCACGTTGTAGTGCGGCACGACCTTTTCCGCGCCGTAATACGTCAGCGTCAGGATCGAGCCGCCGCCCTGCTTGTTGCCCTCGGCATCCTCGGTCTGGGGCATCATCGCCGCAGCACGGCGGGTGACGGCCACCATGCTGTAGACCGAGATGTTCATCGTCATCAGGAAGTTGTCGAGCGACGTGTCCATGAACTTGCCGCGCAGTTCGGTCTTGTCCGAAAAGCCGATGGCATGAACGAGGAAGTCGATCGTCGGCCAGCGCGCGGCGAGCGTATCGAACGCTGTATCGAGCGCGCCCATGTCGCCCACGTCGCATTCGATCAGGAAATCGCTGCCCAGGTTCGCCGCCAGCGGGCGGACGCGCTTCTCCAGCGCCTCGCCCTGATAGGAGAACGCGAGTTCGGCCCCCTGTTCGTGCAGCTTGCGGGCAATCCCCCATGCGAGCGACTTGTCATTGGCGAGGCCCATGATCAGGCCGCGCTTTCCTTCCATAAGTCCCGTCATGCGCCCTCTTGCTTCACTGGTCCTGTTTCATCTGCGCGGCCGCCCCACGTGCTCTGGCTTTTGCCTTTGCGCGGGCCCGGTCATCGGCCTGGCCCAGCATGTCCCGCTCCTCGGGCGTTTCTGCCAGAGCAGCGTTGAGTTCGGCCCCGACAACCATCCCTAGGCCAATCAGCCAAAAAAAGAAAAGCGCGATCATCACTCCGGCAAGGCTGCCGTAGGTCAGATCATACGTAAACAGGTGCCGCAGCAGCTTGGGGAGCATGGTCGTGACCACCAGCCACCAGAGCGTGACGACCAGCGCGCCGGGCCATTTCGGGTAAATCCGGGCGCTGTAGGCACTGGGGGTCAGCGAGATGAACAGCAGCCACAACGCGCTGAACAGCACCAGCGCCGGGATGATGCGCGACAGCGCAAGCGCGCCGATCAAGCCGGTGGCTTGCGGTAGCCATGCCGTGAACGCCTCCACCAGTGTGCCGATCACCACTTGCGCTGTGATCGAAAGCAGGATGAGCACCACCGAGGCGATGATGAGGCCCGTCGACATCAGGCGATAGCGCCAGAAGGCGTGGACCCACCGCGTACCATAGGCCCGGCGCAGAATATCCCGGATCGTTTCGACCAAACTGCCCACAGTCCACAGACCGACGAGCCCCCCGATCCACAGGAGGCCCCCGGTGCGTGCCTCGATCACACCGTGCGCGACGGGTGAGAGCACATTGGCGACCACGGGAGGAAGGGCCACAAGCACAGTGTTGACTGCCGCACTGCGGTCGTCCGCCTCGCCGAGCAGGGAAAACAGCGCAGCGCCGGTGATAAAGAAGGGGAACAGCGCGATCAACACCATATAGGCGAAGTTGCCGGCATGGATGGTGCCGTCATGGATTACACCGGTCCATACGCGCCGTACGACGATGAGTGCCCTGATCCCCAGCGCCCGCAGTCCCAGCGTCCTGAGACCTGGCCCACGCCGCGCGATGTGCCTGGCCAGATCACTTTGCGAAAGCAGTGCCTCGCGCCGCCGTGCCTCGGGCGAAAGATCTGCCAAGGGGACATAGGTCGGGGCGGGGCTTTCCAGAAGCTCGGCCTTGCTGTCGCCCGATCTCACGCGGGTCAGACGGCGAACTTGCCGCGCAAGTCGCGGCCATCCCGCCAGCCTTCCAGCCGGGCTTTCAGGTCAGCATCATTGGCGGGGACATCGATCAGCAACGTCACCAACTGGTCGCCACGCTCGCCGTTCTTACGAGCGAAACCTCGGCCCTTCAGGCGCAGCGTCTTGCCGCTGGTGCTGCCCGGTGCGACGGTCATCATCACAGGCCCTTCGACCGTGGGGATGCGGACTTTTGCACCCGCGATGGCCTCGTCGAGCGTAACAGGCACTTCGAGACGAATGTTGTCACCCTCGCGCGTGAAGAATGGGCTTGGCTGGATCTCGATCGTCACGATCGCATCGCCAAAACCCCCCGGGCCTTGCTCGCCCTTGCCGCCGAGGCGCATCTGCTGGCCATCGACCAGCCCGGGCGGAAGCTTGAGGTCGATCGTTTTGCCATCGGCCAGCGTCACGCGCTGGGTTTCGCGCCGCGCCGCCTCGTCGAAGGGGACCTTGAGCACGTAAGTAACATTGGCACCGCGGGGTGCCGGTCGCCGCCGCGCGCCGGGGCCTGCGCCGCCGCCGCCGCCCATCCCGCCGCGCCCGCCAAACAGGCCCTCGAAGAGATCGCCGAGATCGACGCCCTCGGCTTCGCCCTGGCCGAAGCCCTCGAAACCATCGTGCCGATAGCCGCGCTGGGCGCCGCCAAAGCCGCCTCCTCCCGTGCCGCCCCCACCGCCAAAGCCGAAGGGTGCCGCAGGATTGCCATCACCATCGATCTCGCCGCGGTCGTAGCGTGCGCGCTTGTCCTTGTCGGACAAGAGATCGTAGGCCCGAGTCACTTCGGCAAAACGTTCGGCGGCGTTGGGTTTGTCCGCGTTGCGATCGGGGTGCAGCTCTTTGGCCAGCGTGCGATAGGCGGATTTGATATCCTTCTCGCTCGCGCTGCGGGCCACGCCCAGGATGGAATAGGGATCTGCCATAAGTCCTAGCTAGGGTTGCGCGGGGTTACCCGCAAGGCTCGCTTTGCAGTACAAGTGTCATGGGCTAGGGCATGGCAGCTTCGCGCCGCTCTGCGATTGATCCCTATCAACGCGCGGCGCGCCAATTAAGGCCCGCGAGCCCGACTTACAGGACAATATCCGTGGCAACCCAAGATTCTGACGACGCCATCCCCGATACGGATCCGTTTGCCATCTTCGAGACATGGTTTGCCGAGGCCAAGGTCAGCGAGCCGAACGACCCCAACGCCATGGCTCTCGCCACCGCGACTCCGGACGCTGCGCCTTCGGTGCGGATGGTGTTGCTCAAGGGTCACGGTCCCGATGGCTTCGTATTCTACACGAATTTTGAAAGCCGCAAGGGCGGGGAGCTTGCTGCCAACCCTCAAGTGGCACTGCTGTTCCACTGGAAGAGCCTTCGTCGCCAAGTACGGGTCGAAGGCACGGTGCAGGAAGTGACTCCGGCCGAAGCGGATGCGTATTTCGCAAGCCGTCACCCCGAATCGCGGCTGGGCTCGGCCGCTTCGGATCAGTCGCGCCCGCTCTCCTCGCGCGATGAATATCTGGCCCGAGTCGCTGCGCTCCGCGCAGAACACCCGGATGGGGCGGTTCCTCGCCCCCGGCACTGGTCGGGCTACCGCGTCACGCCGCACGCCATCGAATTCTGGCAGGACCGCACCTTCCGGCTTCACGAGCGTCGCCGTTTCGTGCGTTCGGGCCCGGCCGACTGGAGCAGCACGCTGCTGTATCCCTGAGCGCGCAGAAGACTTAGGACGGCCCAATGGACATGACCCGCACAGCCGAACACGGCGGCCTCAATCGCCGAGCAGCCTACGCCAGCATTGCGGTGGCCACGCTGCTGCTCGCGATGAAGGCTTACGCGGCGATCTCGACCGGTTCGACCGCGATGCTCGGCAGCCTTGCCGATACCGGGCTCGATCTGATCGCCAGTCTCGCCACGTTGCTCGGCGTCTGGATCGGCGCCCAGCCTGCCGATGCCAACCACCGCTTTGGCCACGGCAAGGCGGAAGCGCTGGCCGCGATGTTCCAGGTCGTGCTGATTTCGCTTTCTGCACTGGGCATCGCCTTTCGCGCGGTCGAGGAATTCATCGGGGGCGGCCGTCCGGCTGCTGCGGAGGCGGGTGTCATTGTCTCGGCTGTAGCCATGGCCGCCACATTCGGGCTTCTGGCCTATCAGCGCCATGTGATCCGCACGACAAGCAGCCTCGCGATCACCACCGACAATGTGCACTACCAGTCTGATCTGCTGCTCAATCTGGCGGTGATCGTCGCGCTGGCGATGGATCACTGGCTGGGGCTAGCGGGGGCCGATGCCGTGTTCGCCTTCGGCATTGCGCTGTGGCTCGGTTGGGGCGCCTGGGGCGCCTCGCAGGCGGCGATCGAACAGCTCATGGATCATGAATGGCCGCTCGAAAAACGCGAGCGTTTTCTGGAGGTGGTCGCCCAGCATCCTGAACTCAGGGGCCTGCACGATCTGCGCACACGCACCAGCGGCAACCACGATTTCGTGCAGTTCCACGTCTGGGTCGATGGGCGCATGACCGTGACCGAGGCACACCGCGTGATGGATGAGATCGAGGACAAGCTGCTCGTCGCATTCCCGGGAATCGAGATCCTGATCCATCCGGATCCCGAGGGCCATATCGACGAGCCTGCGTTGGGTTCTCAGGATCTGCTGGCGGTGGGGCCCGAGGGTGAGAGCCCCGCGCTCATGGCGCAAGGCGGCCCGATCCGTCCTTAGCTACACGCTGAGCCTACCGGAAAAGCGAGACCAGCTCGCCGAGCCGGTTCGTCACAGGCTCCAGCTTGTCTTCCTCCGTCTTGCCCAGCCGAACCACGACCAGCCGGCGTGATGGCGATACCAGCACAAATTGCCCAAGATGGCCAAGGCAGCCGAACAGATCGCGCGGGCCGCGATCCGGAAACAGCGCGGGTTTGCCGCTGGTCGGTGTGCGGTTGAGCCAGATCTGCGCGCCATATTGCGCCTCGCGCGGGGAGGGCGTGACCATGAAATCGATCCACTGGCGCGGGATCAGTTGCGCCCCGGCGACTGCGCCGCGGTTGCGCAGAAAATCCCCGAAGCGCGCCCAGTCGCGCGCCGTGCCATGGATCAGGCTGCCGCCGATGAGCGTGCCTGAAGCATCGAATTCAGGCAGCATCGAGCGCATGCCTACCGGCTCGAACAGGCGGGTCCGCAAATAATCCGCCACCGCGCGGCGGCGGCTTTCCGGATCGGGGGCCGGTGCCAGCACACGCGCGGCGAGATCGGCAAGGATGACGCTCGTTGCAGTCGAATAGACCCATTTGCGCCCCGGCTCATACTGCAGCGGCTGGTCTTCCGCATAGCTTGCCATGGCATCGCGCCCATCGAGGAACAGCATCCGCACTTCGTCTGATTTATAGGGCGGACTGATCGCCTCGGCATGGCGCAGGCCAGATCGCATCTGCAGCAGCTGGCGCAGCGTGATCTCCCCGCGCGGATCGCCGGGGCGCTGCCAAGCGGGGATAGGGGCGGGCTCATCAAGCCTCAGCCGACCGTCCGAGACAAGCATGCCGATCATCACCCCAGTGATCGATTTTGCCATCGACCAACTCACGAAGCGGGTGTTCTCGTGATAGCCTGGGGCATAGCGCTGGGCGATCACGTGCCCATCCTGCATGACGATAACCGCGCGGGTTTCTCCTGCGGCCGGATCGGTGAACAGCGTATCGACAGCGCGCGCGAGGTCTTCGCGTGGGACCGGGGGGTTCTGAGCGACCGCAGCCAACGCCTCCGCCGACAGCGGCGGCAGAGTGGGCGGAGCAGAAGCACTGCAGCCGAACAAGGCTGGCGCAAGCATCAGCGGAGCGATAAAGGCGAAAAGGTTGCGGGCCATTGGCGGCCAGCCTTCCTCCAGATCGACCCTTCATGGCAATGGCCAAACCGTCTCCTTCCCCGAAACAGGCTTCTGCTGAGGCAAGCACTGGTCAACCCCGCCGCCGGCGCTGGCCGCGCTGGGCTTTGCTTGCCATGCTGTTGCTGGCGGGCGCAGGGGTATTCCTCTGGCCGCAGGTTCATGGCTATGCGCAAACGGGCGCGTCCTATGGCGCGCGCGTCGCTTGCTCCTGCAGGTTTGTCGGTGGCCGTCCCCTCGGCGATTGCCGCAAGGATTTCGAGCCGGGCATGGACCTGATTACCCTGTCGGAAGATACCGCCGCGCGCAGCGTAACGGCGCGCTTCCCGCTCGTCGCCCGGCAAACCGCAGCATACCGTGAGGGATGGGGCTGCGTGCTGCAGCCATGGAGCGATTAACCCGCCAGGATTGACACCTCAGGCAACCGGCCAGGGCATGGTGCTTTCGATCCAGCCGCCACCCACGACACGCTCGCCCGCATAAAGCACTGCTGCCTGCCCCGGGGCCACCCCGTATTCCGGCTGGGCGAAGCGGATCGTGCAGGCTCCGCCACCGCCCAACGCGCCTTCGAGCGTGACAGGAACCGGCTTGGCCAGTGAGCGGACTTTGGCGGTGAGCTGAGCGCCCTCGGGCAGGGGGCCGATGCGATTGGTTTCACCGATCAGGGCCGAACCGACGGCCAGCAGTGCCTTCGGCCCGACCAGCACACGCCGGCCGGGGGCATCAAGCGCAGTCACGTATAGCGGCTCGCTCTGACCGCCAATTTCAAGACCCCGGCGCTGCCCGACGGTATAGTGGATCACACCGCGATGCGCGCCGAGCACTTCGCCCGTCGCGGCATGGACGATCTCTCCTGGTGCCGCGCCCTCTGGCCGGACTTTGGTGACGATCGCGGCATAGTCGCCGTCGGGAACAAAGCAGATGTCCTGGCTGTCGGGCTTGGCGGCTACACCGAGGCCAAGGCTGGCCGCGATTGCGCGCACATCACTTTTCGGCAGGCCGCCCAGCGGGAACCGCAGGAAGGCGAGTTGCTCTGCGGTCGTGCCATAGAGAAAATAGGACTGGTCGCGTGCAGGATCGACAGCGCGATGAAGTTCAGGCCCATTCGCGCCCTCGATGCGGCGCACATAATGCCCGGTGGCGAGGCAATCGGCACCAAGGTCGCGCGCCATGGTGAGCAAATCCGTGAACTTGGGCCCCATATTGCAGCGGATGCACGGGATTGGGGTGCGGCCTTCCAGATAATCGTCGGCGAATCGCTCGACCACCTCTTCGCGAAAGCGTGATTCGTGATCGAACACATAGTGCGCGATGCCAAGACGATCGGCCACCGAGCGGGCGTCGCGAATGTCGTCGCCCGCACAGCACGCGCCCTTGCGGCCGGTCGCTGCGCCGTAGTCATAAAGCTGCAAGGTGATCCCGATGACTTCGGCCCCGCTTGCTGCCGCCAGCCCGGCCACCACCGAGCTGTCGACCCCGCCAGACATGGCGACGACGATTCGCCGCAGGCCTGAGCCTGCCGGCAATGTAAAAAGTTTTTTTGCATCGGCCTGCCCGAAAGACAGGGCCGGAGCTTGGCTTGTGGCAGGGCCGATGGCGCTGCCTGTGCCTGAAGGGTTCAGCATTTCGGCCACATAGGCGGTTTTTCTGGCGAACGGCAGCGCAAAAAAGCAGACCGCGCTGCCGCATCCGATTCGGACAAAAGCTAACTCTTGGTGAAGGCGGGCTTTACCGTCCCTTATCCAGCTGCGGGTTAGAGGCCGTCTCATGGAAATGGGGTTCACCGATTCACGGCTGTCCGTGCCAAGCGATTCGAGCCATGGGCTGCGGCCGCTTGGCTGGAACGAGCTTTGCGCGCGGCTCGTAGCAGCACACGACACGCGTCGTGTGCTTTCGGATTCAATGCCTGGCCCGGAATTGGAGCCGGACCCACGAAAGGGTGCAGCTATCTTCGGGCCTCAGGCCGGGAGTGGATGCAGCTTTCATCATTCTGCCGCCATCTTGATGCGGAATTTCGGAGTGGAGCCTAAAGTGCCCGTTAACCCACCCTATTTAACGAATGGCAACGACGCGGAAGGCACAGAGGGACTAGCCCCCAACGCCGCCCCGCAGCGTCGACCAGACGAGAAATGCCATGATTGAGAACCAGAAAATCAAGCCGTCGCAGGTCATTGGCCCCCTTGGGGAACCGCTGACGCTGGATAGCCTGCCACCGCCTTCGACAACTCGCTGGGTCGTGCGCCGCAAAGCCGAAGTCGTGGCCGCGGTTAACGGTGGTTTGCTGACGATCGACGAGGTCTGCACTCGCTACAGCCTGACGCTGGAAGAGTTTGCGTCCTGGCAGCGCGCGGTTGATCGTTCGGGCATGCAGGGCCTGCGCGTTACCCGCATCCAGCATTACCGTGATCTCTACGAACGCCAGCTCAAGTACTGATCAGGTTTCAGGAGCATGCGCTCCGCCCCTTCCTAGTCTTGCTATACTGAGGGCCGCTCCTGTCAAAGGGGCGGCCCTCAGTTTCTGCGGCCCGCGAAACCATGGATGACCGGGCCTTGCCTGCCCGAAGATGCAACCAGATTTGCGAAGTTTCGATTGCATCGGAACTGCAGCTGGCCGACGTGTTCATGTGCTTTGTCGAGCCAGAATTGTCACTCGTCGGATCCAGCGCTAAGAGCGGCTTGGCGTGCTCCACTACAAAGCCGCCCGCGCTTGCGGGAAGTGATATAGATCGGTAATACACTTCCGCGAACGGGGGCTTTCCCCACGCGCGGTAAAACAGCGGCCCGACCGGGACGAAGGCACGTGAGCGACATGAACTACGAAGCGAGCATCAAACCCGGGCTTCAGCCCGCCCCGCAATCGGCATTCGACGATGA
>CANFIV010000003.1 GCA_947446935.1 Sphingomonadaceae bacterium
AAGCTGTTTCCCGCGCCGTGGAGCTATCTGGTGGTGTTGGCGACGATGCTGAGCACAGTGGGCGCGCTGGAAACGCAGATCCTGCAGTTCAGCCGCAGCATGTTCTCGATGGCGCGCGCCGAGGTGCTGCACCCGCGCTATGCGGCGGTGCATGCCGAATGGCAGACGCCGTGGGTCGCGACGCTGGTGATCTGGGGCTTTGGGATGGTTCTGCTGTTTTCCTCATCCTACATGCCCTCGGTCGCCTCGATCCTGCAGGCTTCGATCGCGGCAATTGGACTCCAGATCTGCTTCTACATGGGCCTGACCGGCTTTGCCTGTGCCTGGCATTTCCGGGGGCTGCTGAAGTCCGATCTGCGCGCGGCCGCAACGCAAGTGATCCTGCCTTTCATCGGCGGCGCGTTCATGGCGTTCGTGGCGGCCTGGAGCATCCCCACGTTCAGCCCGGTAGTGCTGACCGTGGGGATCGGGGGGCTGCTGCTGGGATTTGTGCCGCTGCTGCTCGGCGCTAGCCAGAGGGCAAAGGCGCGGGCGGCCTAAGCCGCATGTGCGGGCAGCCGGACGGGCGGCTCACTGTGCGGTGAAGCCGTTGTCGATCACCAGTTCCGAGCCATTCATGTAGCTGGCTTCGTCCGAGAGCAAAAACAGGATGCCGCTGGCGATTTCATCCGGTTCGGCGAGGCGGCCCGATGGCATCAGGCCGCTGAGCGCTTGACGGATTTCGTCCGACCCGCCGAGTTGATCCACGATAGAATCTGCCATGGGTGTATTTGTCAGGGCGGGGTGGACCGAATTGACCCGAATGCGGCTGGGCAGGGCGATGGCTTCCAGCGCGGTCGTCTTGGTGAGCAGGCGGACCGCGCCTTTGCTTGCGGTGTAGGCTGCCGCGCCGGGGGAGCCGCAAAGCCCGGCGGTGGATGAGATGTTGACGATCGAGCCGGTGCCCTGCCCCTGCATCATGCGCATGGCATGTTTGCATCCCAGGAATGTGCCCTCGACATTCACTGCCATGACCAGTCGGAAGTCCTCGATCGTGGTCTCTGCGGTGGTGCCCATCCGGATCACGCCGGCAGCGTTGACGAGCCCGTCGAGGCGGCCATGCTGGCTGGCGATGTTTTGGGCCAAGGCCTGCCAGTCCGCTTCGCTGGTCACATCCAGCTTGTGGGCGATGACGCCCTCGCTGGCGATCGGAGTAAGGTCGGCGCCGTGAACGAGCGCGCCCTCTGCGAGCAGCCGCTCGGCCGTGCGCCGTCCGATGCCTGATGCGGCACCGGTCACCAGCATCACTTTTCCTGTAAATCGGCCGTCCATTTTGCTCTCCCGTTCAAGGCTTGTGCTGGCGGCCGGCCATGGCGCTGCGGTCAGCCGCCGTCCTGCTTCTTCTGGATGGCCGCGCGCAGGATCGACTTGGTGTGATCGAGCATGTCGGCAATGACCTCGGGAGAAAGCTGCCCGGCCAGTTGGCCATAGGCCATGCCTTCCAGCACGTAGTGGGCGATGTTGCCCGCCTTCATCACCTCGCGGTCGCGGTAGCTCCAGCCAAACGCCTGGCGTGCGGTCTCGTACCATTCGCCAAGGAAAACCTGATAGATCGGCGCGAACGCTTCGGTCAGTTCAGGATCGCTGCGCGCCAGCAGGACCAGTTCCTGATAGGCTAGAAAATCCCGCTCTCCCAAATGCTTCCAATGCGCATTGATGATCTGCTCGGCGAGGTCCTCGCCCGGGCGGACGGCCGATAGATCCGCACTGAACTGCCGCAGGCGCCGCGCGTTGATATGCTCGATCACGGCGCAGAGCAGTTCGCGCCGCGTGGCAAAATGATACTGCACTGCACCACGCGAGATCGAGGCCTGGCTGGCGATGACCGCGATCGACACTTCGTGCGATTTGCCTTCCTGCAAGCAATCGATGGTCGCTTCCAGCACACGCAGCCGCATCGCCTCGCTCTTGGCGATCTGGCGCGGGGAAGCGCCAAAACTGCGGGGTGCGCGCCGGGGGCTGACAGCCACCAGGCGCGGACCGCCGTCTGCGGCGCCAACTTCCGGATTCTCCCCATCAATCGACGGTGCAGGGTCCAATTGCAGTCTCATTTGTCCTTCGTCTCGGCATTTGCAGGTGCAAGTCAAGCCTGCACCAATTTCCTATCATAAAAACCAGCCACTCAGCATGTTTATTGACAGGCGGCCGACCGAGTGTAGTTTTAAAAAAAGCTGACTGGCATGTTTTAAGTGCAGCGGCACGCTTGGGAGAGCGCAAAGCGGCGAGATTGCGGGGTGTTCCCTGCGTCTGCGGCTTGGCCCGGCATGGGTCTGCAAACTTCCCCACGTGCCAGTTGCCTAGACCGGCCAGTCAACCGTGCGCTTCTCGAGCGAGGATAGCTCTGCAATGGCAAAGATCGAAGATCGATTGATAGGTGCGCTCGGGGCCAGAGCCAGGGACACGCAGGCACCCGCCTTTGTGCCGCGCAAACCCATCCCGACCATCGGCTATCAGCGGATCGACGGCGAACGGTTCCAATCCCGCGATTTCATGCAGCGCGAGTGGGATCATGTGTGGACCAAGACCTGGAATGTCGGCTGCCACGTTTCCGAACTCGCCGATCCGGGTGATTTCCGGCTCCACACGCTCGGCAAGGAGTCGTTGCTCTTTGTGCGTTCGGAAGACGGCGAGATTCGCGGTTTTTTCAACGTGTGCCAGCATCGCGGCAATCTGCTTTGCCAGGTCGAGTCTGGTACAATGGAGCGGTTTACCTGCCCATATCACGGGTGGAAGTGGAACAATGACGGCTCGCTGCATTCCATCGCGCGGCCGGAACTGTTTGCGCAGTTTCGCGACGGGGTGCCCAAGGGCGAGCTCGATCTTCCGTCGATCCGCACGGATATCTGGGGCGGCTGGGTATGGTTCAATCTCGACCCGCACGCTATCAGCTTGCGCGACTATCTGGGCGACGCGGGCTCGCATCTCGAAACCTACGAGCTTGAAAATTACACGCTGATCGACAGCGCCACGTTCGAATGGAACGGCAACTGGAAGCACGCGCACGACGCTTTCAACGAAAGCTACCACTTCGAATCGCTGCATTCCGAATTCATGAACATCACCGAAGGCTACGACGTTCCGATCGAGCTGCTCGGCGTCCACAGCCGGATGATCAATTTCAACCTCACGGTCAGCGAGCTGCTGGGCAACGCTGAAGAGCTGACCCCGCTGCGCGAGAAGTTCCTCGGCATCGGCACGCTGGTCCCGGCCGACTACAAAGGCAGCCTCAGGGACATCCATCTCGAAGTGATCAAGGCCAAGCGGGCGATAGAGAACGAGACCTATTTTCCCTATCGCCGGATGAACGACGAGCAGCTTGTTCACCAGTATCACTACACGTTCTTCCCGGGCACGACGCTGACGCAGACGCCGGAAAGCTCGATCATGTTCCGCTATCGGCCGCATGCCAGCGATCCGGCGATCTGCTATTATGACTTCCTCATCACCGAGCGCCGTGCGCCCGGTGCCGAGCAGCCCGTCGTCAACCACCGAACGTATCGCCACGGCGAACTCGACGACTACGGCGACGCGTTCGAGGGAACCTTCGATCCATTCTTGGCCAACGTGCTCAAGCAGGATGGATCCAACATGCCGACTATGCAGCAGGGGACCGGATCGCTCGGGTTTCGGGGCATGATCCTGGGCGATCAGGAGGTGCGCATCCGCCATTTCCACCAGCAGATCGATCGCTGCCTGATGGGTGACTACCCGTGGCTTCACCCGACTTGAACTGACGCCGGAAGTTTTGCGGCCCCGGAAGCTGCAGGAATGAACAACAAAAAGGGGGAGAGAACCAATGACGACTTGCCCATCAACTGCACTCGCGTTCCGTATTGCCGTTTCGTCTGCCGCACTGGCCTTCATGCTCACCTCGAACGCCGCGCTTGCGCAGCAGGACCGTGCGCCGCAGGCTAAGGCCTCCGCGAGCGAGCAATCGGATGACAACGGAATTATCGTTACCGCGCAGCGCCGCGAACAGGCGCTGATGCAAGTTCCGCAGGCTGTGCAAGGCCTTAGCGGTGAAACACTTCTTCGCTCTGGCGTCACCGATATCGGTCAGGCGATCTCGCTCGTGCCCAGCGCGACGACTGGAGCGACCATTGGTGCAGGCAGCACCACCTATCAGATCCGCGCCATCGCCGCGTCCGAGACGGACGGCGATCCGGCGGTCGGGTATTACCTGGACAACTTTGCCTTCACGATGCCGGGGCGGCCCTATGCGCCGGTCGCGTCATTCTATGACCTCAAGCGCGTGGAAGTGCTGCGCGGTCCTTCGGGCACGCTCTATGGGCTCGGTTCGATCGGCGGCACGATCAAGGTGCTGACCAATGATCCGGAACTGGACCGGACCGGCGGATCGGTCCGTGCGTCTGCCAACCTGGTGACCGGCGGCAAGCCCGGATACTCGGGCGATGTCATGCTCAACCTGCCTGTCGTAGGCGACAAGCTCGCGCTGCGCGGGGTACTGAGCTACAAGCGGGTCGGCGGCTATGCCGATATCATTCCCACCGGCGTCAAGAACGACAACTACGCAACCAGCTTCACCGGCCGCGTCAAGCTGCTCGCCAAGCCGACCGAAAATCTGACGATCCGCCTTTCGGCCTGGCGCAACAACACCAAACAGAACTGGTCCGATCGCATTACCTTCGCTGATCCCGCCAGCATCGATCAGCGCTTCGGCGAGGCTTTGTCGGACTACTGGCTGTTCAGCGGTGATATCGAATACGATCTCGGCTTCGCCACACTGCAGAGCTCGACCGGCCATATCAAGAACACGGTCATTTCCAACAATGGCGGCTTCATCCCCGGCATCGGCAATTTCACCTCGCTGTGGCCGCTGACGACGCACAACTTCAACGAGGATGTACGGCTGACCTCGTCCGGGTCCGGGCCATTCCGGTATATCGCCGGCTTCTTCTACCAGAAGGGTGACACGTTCGGTGGCCAGACCGTGCAATTGCCGGACTTTGTGATCGCGCCCGGCGTGAACGGGTTCAACACGGTCAACGATAAAAACCAGCTCTTCAGCCAAGGCTGGGCGGTTTACGGCGAGGCGACCTATTCTGCCTTCGACCGCAAGCTCGATCTCACCGTGGGCGGCCGCTACTACAAGGAAAAGCGCCGGTTTGAAGAAAACAGCCAGCTCGAGATTGCGGGCAGCGTGATCCCCAACCGCAGCACGACCCGCTCCAGCAGCAGCACCTTCAACCCCCGCTTCAACATCGCCTACCATGCGCCGGAGGGTGGGCTACTCTATGTCGAGGCGGCCAAGGGCTTCCGCAGCGGCGCGATTTCCTCGGCATCGATCGTCGGCGCGTCGAATGCGGTGCTGGGCGTCAATCTCTCCAACATCTCGCCGCCCGACACTTTGTGGAACTACGAGGCGGGGCTGAAGTGGGGCCTGTTCAATAACACGGTGCAGATCGAACTGGCCGGGTATTATGTCGACTGGCCGCGCGCGCAGATCGAGCTTTCGCCCGCGCTCCAGACCATCGTGGCGCAAGTCGGCGATGTGCGCGGGCATGGCATCGAACCGTCGATCACCTGGCGCACACCGATCAAGGGCCTGACGTTGAATTTCAACGGCAACTTCAATTCGACGACAATCCATCATGTGGCAGCGCCGATCGTTGCCAAGATACCGCAGTTGCACGAGGGCAACCAGCTGCCGGGCACCGCGAAGACCACGTTCAACCTTGGAGGAACCTACCAGCGAGAGATCGGGCCGGGTGGCCTCGAGCTGCGGCTGAACGCCCGTTACAGCTACCGCTCGCGCCAGCAGAGCATCTTCAATGGTGCCTACGCTCCGTTCAACGGGATCGGCTATGCCCGCGCCAGCATCGGCACGGACAAGTGGGAAGCGGGCATCTTCACTGACAACATTGGCAACACGGTTGGCCCGCTCAACAAGCCGGGCGGTCAAAACCAGATTGTCTACCCGCGCACCGTCGGGATCTCGATCGAGGGCAAGTTCTAGCGCGCCCTCCGATCCATCTGAGCGAGTCCACGGGAGGACCACCATGATTTTCTACGATTTTGATTTGTTTGCCCCCAACCCGTGGATCGCCTGGATTTTTGCGCAGGAGAAAGGTCTGCAGCTTGAACGGCGTGTGGTCGACCTGTTCACGCGCGAGAACCGGCGCGAGCCGTTCATCAGCGAGATCAACCCGCTGGGCGAGCTGCCCGCGCTGCAGCTTGATGACGGGACGGCGATCTCCGAAGTGACCGCGATTTGCGAATACTTCGAGGATATTCAGCCCGAGCCGCCCCTGATCGGCACAACGCCGGAAGAGCGCGCGGAAACGCGCATGTGGGTTCGCCGGATCGACCAGAACATTGCCTGGCCGATGGGCGAAGGCTTCTCGACCGAGGAGGGCCGGGCTTTCTTCGAAGGCGACAAGGCCATCGAGGGGGCGGTGACCAAAAGTCTGCTGCCGTTGGAGGCTGCGGCGATCCTCAAGGCCAAATCGCGCTACCGCATGGTCTGGCTCGATGGCATGATGAAAGGCCGCGAGTACGTCTGTGGCAGCCGCTACACACTGGCGGATATCTACCTCTAGTGCTTCCTGCAGTTCGGCGAGAACCACGGACAGCCGATCCCCGAAGAAGCGCCCTGGCTGCAGGATTTCTTCCAGCGGATGAAGGCGCGGCCACATGCCTGGCACGGCACGCCCTCTTCACTCGATTAAGCAGGGAGCACCACAATGCACGGCCCGATCATGCAGCTTGGCTATGTCGTGGGAGATCTGGCCACGAGCGCGGAAATCTGGGCACTGCGCACGGGTGCGGGCCCGTTCCTGCATATGCCTGGGGCCGCCTTTGATGGTTGGACCTATCGCGGCGAACCACAGGCCCTGACGCTCGATATCGCTTTCGCCCAACTTGGCGACAAGATGATCGAGCTGATCCAGCCGTCCGGGGCTTGGCCCAATGTCTATGGCGATGCGCCGCTCCGGCCCGGCGAATGCCGGGCGCACCATCATGCGTTTCTGGTCACGGACCTCGATCGGGCCGCCGCAACTTTGGCCGCCGGGCCGCCGGTCACAACCGGAAGGCTGAACGCGGATGTCGAGCTGCGCTATTACGACTGCCGGGAGCCGCTCGGGCTGTTCATAGAACTCATCACCGATGCCCCCTCGACGCGCGCTTTCTTCGATCTTTCCGAGCGCACCGCCGCCGGGTGGGATGGCGCGGGCCCCTTCCTGAGACCCTTGGAGTCTGCAGCATGAGCGACCCCGTTCGAATTCACCTCGTGACCGGGGGCAAGTACCACGATTTCGATCTGGCGCGTCTCGTGCTGCTGAACCTTATGGCGGAGGATGATCGCATCCGCGTGCGCTGCGCCGACGATTTCAGCGATGTGGCAGATCTGACCGGCTTTGCGGCAGTGGTGCTCTACACCTGCGATCTCATGCCGTCGGAGGCCGAGGCGCAGGCGCTCGTGGAATTTGTGTCGGCCGGCGGCAAACTGTTTGCGTTGCATGGTGCCAATGCGGGCCTCGAATTCACCGATGGTCCGGAAATTGTCGCGAGCGGGGTGCGGATTCCGGGGCTGGTCAAGCCGACGGCCGAGACGGTTGCGCCGGCTTTTATGGAATTGCTCGGCAGCCGTTTCGTCGCCCATCTGGCGGGGCAACCGATGCATATCCATGTCGAGGACCACGATCACCCGATCACCGCAGGCCTTGCGGATTTCACGGTCACCGATGAGCCCTACATCGCGGAGCCGCTTGGCGAGTACCGCACGTTGCTCACAGCCCGCTACAAGGGCGAGGCGCCCGGCTATTTGCTTGGCCAGTGGGACGATGATCCGCCGCGCCCCCAGCTCTATGTCCGCAGCCATGGCCGGGGCGAGGTAGCCTACAGCCCGCTCGGGCACGCCTGTGGCCGCTATGATGCCCGGCCGCTGATGGATGAAGCGCCCGTCGTGCGCGGACCTTGGGATGACGAGACCTTTCAGGAACTGCTGCGCCGCTGCATCCGCTGGCTGGTTGACGCGCGATGACGGGCAGACCTCTGCGGGTTGAGGCTGCCAGTTCCTTAAGGCAGCGCTATCGTGAGGACGGTGTGGTGTACCTGCCCAAGGTCCTCGACGCTGAAGCGCTTGAACTGGCCCGCCAAGGCTTCGACTGGAGCGTAGCCAACCCCAGCCCGGCGGCGCAGCACCTGTTCCCCGGGAACGACACGCTGTTCTATCAGGATCTGTTCAATACGCTGAGCTGGCAGCAGTATGCACCGTTGTTGAAGCAGGCCGATCTGGGCGGCCTGATGGCGCGTTTGTGGGGCAGCGACAACGTCTGGTTCTTTTTTGAACAGATCTTTCAGAAGAAAGGCGCGAGCCGCCGTACGCCCTGGCATCAGGACACGTCCTACTTTCCGGTGGACGGGGCAGACATGTCGGTGATGTGGATCAGCCTCGATTCTGTGCCCTTGTCGCAGGCGTTGGAGTTCGTGCGCGGATCGCACCGGAGCACGCTGTTCAACGGATCGGCTTTCACGGGCGAGGATGATACCGCGCCGCTCTACGATGCCGCCGATATGCCGCGGCTTCCCGATGTGGAGGCGAACCGGGATCAGTTTGACATAGTGTCCTGGCCGATCGAGCCGGGCGACGTGCTCATTTTTCACCCGAGCACGCTGCACGGCGGTGGGCACACCGAGGCGGGCGGCGAGCGGCGCACTATCTCGCTGCGGTTTTTCGGCGACGACTGCAACTTCGTGCAGCGTCCAGGCGTGAGCAAGGACTCTGCCGTTGGCTTCAATCGCAACGAGACGGGATCACGTGATGTTTCCGAGTTTTATGAGGGGCTGGTTCCGGGCGATAAATTCCGCCACCCTGATTTTCTGAAGCTCTATCCGGACGGTTGATCCGCGCAGCGAGCGGAGAAGGCCCCCGATCCATCGGCGGCGCATGCTTGGAAAAGGGGAACGTGATCATGAGCCAGCCGCAGCCGTTCGAGGAGATCCGCTACGACAAGCCAGCGGAGCGCGTTGCCCGCATCACCCTCGCGCGGCCGGAAAAGCACAACGGCCAGACAACGCGGATGCTCTATGAAATCAATGACGCGCTCGACATGGCGATGGATGATGATGACGTGCACGTGGTGGTCGTGGCGGCCGACGGCAAGAACTTCTCCTCGGGGCACGATCTAAATGACCGAACGAAGATCGGCGAGTTGCGACCGCCGATCCTGGGTTTTGGCGGATATGGCCACGCCGGCCCGCAAGGCCACATGGCCCGCGAGCAAGAGATCTACCTCGGCTTCTGCTGGCGCTGGCGCAACCTGCCCAAGCCGATCATCGTGCAGGTGCAGGGCAAGGCGATTGCCGGCGGGCTCATGCTGGTCTGGCCGTTCGACATCATCATCGCCAGCGATGACGCAGAGTTCTCCGACCCGGTGGTGGCCTTCGGCATGAACGGCCACGAATTCTTCGTGCATGCCTTCGAAGTGGGCCACCGCAAGGCCAAGCAGATGCTCTTCACCGGCGAGCCGATCGGTGCGGCCGAGGCCAAGACGCTCGGCATGGTCAACGAAGTGGTGCCGCGCGAGGAACTGGAAGCCTTCACTCTGGCCATGGCCGAAAAGATCGCCTCGCGGCCGATGATCGGGCTCAAGACGGCCAAGATGAGCGTCAACCAATCGATGGACGCGCAGGGGATGTGGAACGCGATCCAGTCGGCGTTCAACCTCCACCAGTTCGGCCATGCCAACAATCGGGTGATCCATGGCCAGATGATCGATCCGGCAGGTCTGGAGACAATCAAGCGCGAGGCGAGGGCCAGCAAGGAACGCAGCGGAAAAAGCTGATGCAGCGGCTGCGCACCTGCGTGCCTGTTGCCACGACGTGCAATTCCTGAAATCTGTCGGGCACAGGCTTGGGAAGAGGACAAGGCCCGATGATCGAACTGCTCACCGCGCCCACGCCCAATGGCTGGAAGATCTCGATCATGCTGGAGGAATGCGGCCTGCCCTACCGGGTCCGCTGGGTCGACCTTGGCAAGGGCGAGCAGTTCGCTCCGGACTTTCTGGCCTTGAGCCCCAACAACCGCATTCCGGCGATCGTGGACTTTGCTCCAGCCGATGGCGGCGAACCGGTTCCGGTCTTCGAAACGGGTGCGATCTTGTTCTATCTGGCGGAGAAGACAGGCCAGTTCCTGCCCGGCGATCTGCGCGGCCGCAAGCAAGTGATGGAATGGCTGTTTTGGCAAGTCGGCGGGCTCGGGCCGATGCTGGGCCAGCATGGCCATTTCAAGCTCTACGCGCCGGACCGGATCGCCTATGCCACCGATCGCTATCGCGCCGAGGCGCTGCGGCTCTACGGCGTGCTCGATCGGCAACTGGCCAACTCGCCCTATGTGGCGGGGGAGAGCTATTCGATCGCGGACATGGCCTGCTTCCCGTGGGTGCGGACGTGGAAGGCGCAGGACATTCCGCTGGGCGATTTCCCCGCGGTGCGCGGCTGGTACGATCAGCTCAAGCAACGACCCGCGCTGCGCCGGGGCGTCGAACTTGGCAGCGAGCGGATCAACAAACGACCGCAGGACAGCGCCGAGGCGCGCCGTATCCTGTTCGGCATCAAGGAGCAGGACTTGTGAGCAGCAGCGTCGAATTCTTCTTCGATCTTTCCTCGCCGTGGACCCGGATCGCTTTTGCAAACTTGCGCAAGGCGATTGAGGGCAAGGACATCACCATCACGTGGAGGCCGTTCCTCGTTGGCGGTGTGTTCAACGCGGTGAACGAAAGCGTCTACGAAAGCCGCAAGGACCCGGACAACCCCAAGTTCCGGCTGAACTTCGTGTGGCTCAAGGAATGGGCAAGGCTTGCCGGGGTGGCGATGAACTTTCCATCGGTCCATCATCCGGTAAAGTCGGTGAATGCCATGCGCTTCTGCTGCGCGCTGGAAGATGATCAGGACGCTCTGGTCCGCTTCAGCGAGGCAGCGTTCGAGGCCTACTTTGGCGACGCGCGCAACATCGACGACCCTGATGTGCTGGAAGAGATCGCCACGGCCTGCGGGCTCGATGGCCCTGCGCTGCGTGCAGCGGCAACGGGCGAGGCGTGCAAGCAGCGTCTGCGCCAGAACACGCAGGAAGCGATCGATCGCGGGGCGTTCGGCTCTCCCACGATCTTTATCGACCGCACCTTCATGTATTTCGGCAACGATCAGCTTCCGCTGGTTCTGCAGCGCCTGGATTTGTGAGCTGGCGGCCTTGCTTGGTTGCTTGCAGGCTTCATCGCTGAAGTCTTGCAGCCTCCTCGATCAATTGCGCGCGGATGCGGCGCTTGCCGATGCCACCACCGTGCCTGCGCCCCGGCACCCGTCTTTATCGACCTGCGATCTTTTCTGACGATATTTCGTCATATTTTAGTCATGGAACTGGCGGAGTCGGCCAAGCGATGGTCTAGAGGGGAACCTTTCAGGACGTCGGACCATCAGACAGATCGCTGCCTTGCCCTACCGCTTCGAAGGCGTATCAGCTGATGCGCAAGTGCGGCTCATGCTCGTCACGTCGCGCGAGACCAAGCGGTGGGTCATTCCCAAAGGCAATTTCGGTGCCTCGATCCTGCCACATATCGCCGCTGCGCGGGAAGCCGAAGAGGAGGCCGGTGTAACCGGTTCCGCATGTCCAACGCCGCTCGGCAGCTACCGTTATCGCAAGCGCCGCGGCAACGGTGCCTCGTTGATGGTCGATGTAGACGTTTTTCCTCTGGCGGTTACGCGCGAATTGCCGGCATGGAAGGAACAGCACCAGCGTGAACGGCGCTGGTTCACACTTGATGAAGCGGCAGAAGCAGTCGATGAACCCGATTTGCGCGACCTCATCCGGTCTTTTGTCGCGTCCGAATTCAAGGCAGCAGCCCGGCGAACAAGTGTGCTAGGCGTCGTTGCTCAACATACGTGGATTGGATCGATGTTCGCCTGGTTTCAACGCCTGCTGCCCCAGACAGGCAACTTCTTCGACATGTTCGAGGCCCATGCCACTACCGTGCTCGCTGCATCCGATGCGATGGCGCGGCTGCTTGAGGAAGGGGCGTCGAGCAGCGACCATATCCGCGAAATCAACGAGCGTGAGAACGATGCCGACGAGATCACCCGCCGGGTGCTGCAGACCGTCCGCAAGACGTTTCTCACACCCTTCGACCGCGGTGCAATCACCAGCCTGATCGGCGCGATGGACGATACGATCGACGAGATGCAGGCCGCTGCCAACGCAATTGGTATTTATGAGGTCAAAACATTCGCGCCCGAAATGCGCGACATGGCCGCCATAATTGTGGATGCCGCGCGGGTGATGGCCGAGGCTGTGCCGCTCTTGCGCGATGTGGGGCGCAACGGCGGTCGTTTGCACGAATTGACCGAGCGGTTGGTTCGGATGGAATCGCACGCCGACGAGATCCATGCGAACGGGCTCAAGCGGGCGCTGCGCGATCATGGCGCGGGCGATACACTGCGATTTGTGGTCGAGCGCGAGGTCTACAAGCACCTTGAACGCATTGTCGATGCCTTTGAGGATGCCGCCAACGAGATCGACGGCATCGTCATCGACCATTCCTGACGGGGCCAGGGTCATGCATCAGCTTGCCTTCCCGCTTCTCGTCGGACTGATCGTCATCGCGCTGGCGTTTGACTACCTCAACGGCCTGCACGACGCTGCCAATTCGATCGCCACTGTCGTTGCGACCCGTCTGCTCACACCCGTTCAGGCCGTGGCTTTCGCCGCAGTATTCAATTTCGCCGCCTATTTCCTGACGGTCGCATTTCCCAGCCTGCAAGCTGTTGCAACCACGATCGGCAAAGGGTTGATCGACAAGGATCTGGTGACCCCGGGCGTGGTATTCGGTGCGCTGATCGGGGCCAGCTTCTGGAACATCGTCACCTGGCTGAAGGGTATCCCCTCGTCGAGCAGTCATGCGCTCGTGGGCGGACTGATCGGCTCGGGCGTCGCGCATGCGGGGCTTTCGGGCGTCCAGTGGGCAGGCCTCAACAAGACGTTGATTGCCATCGTACTCTCGCCCACCATCGGCATGATGCTGGCGATGCTGGTGATGCTGATCAGCAGTTGGGCTTTGCACTGTTCCACCGCGCGTGAGGCCGAGACGCGCTTTCGCATGCTTCACCTGATCTCGTCCGCCGCCTATTCGCTCAGCCACGGCCTGAACGACGCGCAGAAGACCATGGGGATCATCACGGTCCTGCTCTACTCCACCGGTCGATTGACCGGCGCTTTCGAGGTGCCGCATTGGGTGGCGATCAGTTGCTATGTCGCCATCAGCCTCGGCACGCTGACCGGCGGATGGAAAATCATCGAGACGATGGGCGGTCGGATCACCAAACTCTCCCAGCATCAGGGATTCAGCGCGTCTCTGGCGGGATCGATCGTGCTGTTCGGCGCGTCGGCGCTGGGCGTGCCGGTTTCCACCACGCACACCATCACCGGCGCGATCATCGGCGCAGGTACGGCCCGCCGCGCCTCTGCCGTGCGTTGGGGCGTGGCGCGCGGCGTGGTTGTCGCGTGGATCATCACGATCCCCGCCTCCGCAGCGGTGGGGGCGCTGTTCTATGGCGTCACCACGCTCTTTTGACTATGCCGGGCCGAGATTGCGCCTGATCCCGCTGGTCCCCGGCTCATTCCCGTTTGATCAGAAATTGCGCTTTGCTCATGCCGGCCTCACAACCGCGTACTCGATGAGCAGGATCAGAGACGAGTGCCACCGGCAGGCCGGTGTTCACTGACCGTCGGCAAAGATGGCCGAGGCTGAGAATTCAGCGGACGTTGAGCCCGAGTTCACCAAGGAGCTGACCGGCCTGCTCACGCGAGATGGTTGCACCCCGAAAGAGCGCCGCATCGACGAGACGGAGCCCACCAAGGTCCGCGCCGCGCAAGTCCGCGCCCTCGAAACGTGAGCCTGTGACCATCGCGTCCCGCAAGCTGCAATCCTCGAACACCGTCATGCGAAAATCGCTCTTGCGCAAATCCGCACCCGAGAAATCAACGCGGCGCAGGGATTCCTTGCGAAACGAGAAGCCGGGCAGCTTGGCGCTGACCAGCAGGACTTCCTCGAAGTGGATGTGCATGGCGCGCGCTTCGGTGAAATCGGCGCCAGTGAGCTTGGAGCCGACGAAGCGGGCCGAGGTCAGGCCCACGCGCCGCATCGAGCAATTGTTCCAATCGCCACCAGCGAACGCCGCCTCGCTGAGGTCCGAGCCAGCGAAGTCGGCAAAGGGCCCTCGGCAACTTTGCCATACCGTGCCTTCGAGGCGAGTTCCGGTCAGGTTGCTGCGCTTCAAATTGCAGCGTTCGAACCGCCAGCGGGTAAGATTGAGCCCGGAAAGGTCTGCCTCCTCAAGGTCGCAATCGACGAGCTCGCGCGGCGCAGGGCCGATCAGGTGTTCGATATCGGTGCGCGACAGGGACCGCCCCGTAGTAGCCTGCGATGCGAAGAGGTCGTCCATTCCCGACCCGTACCGGGCAACGATCCGGGATCAACTGGAAACGACGTAGCGAGTCTCGCTTGGCTTCATTCCTGTCAGACCACTTCCGCCTTTGCAGCGTATAATGCGGCAACGCTTGGCGAGAGCAATAGAGCCGCATCACGGACCGGATGGGATCAGGGTGAGTTTGGTCTGGCGTCCATCGATGTAGCGCATTTCCTTGCCATCAAAGAACGCGTTCTCCTCAGCCCGGAAATCGACCCGCTGGCCGCCCCATTCGGGCACGGCCGCATAGGAAGTCAGCTCGATTGACCACGCGGTATTGGCCTGAATCAGTCCACTGCCATGGGGGTCCGGGTTCTGGTTGTCCCAAAAGCCGATGGAAGGCCCTGCGCCATGGCCATGTAGCCCGATCGGATGGGAATAGATCGACGGATCGAGCCCGGATGCCTTGGCCTCCTCCCGTGCCAGGGCCAGCACCGCATTGCCGCTGCGGCCGACCACGAACTGACGTGTGAGGATATCCTGCACGCGGTTGCTGTTGGCCAGCCCCTGCTTGAGGCCGGCCGGGGCTTCGGTCTCCCCCGGCTTCAAGACATAGGCGAGGTGCTGCGTATCGGTGTTGAGCCGCAAGTAGGTGATCCCGAAATCGGTCCACAGAAGATCGCCGGGCTGGATCACCTCGGCCCCTTCGAGCATTCCCTTCACGCCTTGGCGCTGGATTCCGATGGAAGGGTGGAACCACGCATCGAGGCCAAGCTGCAACAGGCGGTCGCGATACCACCATTGCACCTGCTCGGCGGTTGTCACGCCGGGTTTGATGACCGCACGCGAAAAGGCTTCGCCGATGACGGCGTGTGCGGTGCGCTCGATTGTGGGGTACAAGTCCATCTCGGCCGGGGTGCGGGTCTCGAGCCAGCGGATCGCCAGGCCCTGTCCGCTGACAATCCGCGGCCGCAAGGCTGCAGGCAGCGCAGCCGAGAACTTGTCATACTGGCTGACGGTCATGCCATCGGCGAACTGGTAGAGATCCGAGGTGTTGACGGCAATTCTGGCGGGATTTCGCACAGCGATGATATCGGCAGCCGCCTGCCATTGATCGGGCTGTTTGGCGGGATCCCAAGCGGGCGCGAATAGGCCGCCCAGCCCATATCGGCTGACCGTAAGCCGCTCGACCGCCTTGCCGCCGCCTGGATCATGGAAAATCAGGATTGTCCGGCGGCGCGCGTGCATATTCTCTGCATCCAGCATGGAAGCGACCACCGGCTCTTCAAAATACTCGCGTGCCACCAGCAGCCATAGATCGATACCCTCCTCGCGCATGATCGCGGGAACGATCGCATCGAGCCGGGCTGCCAGTATGCGATTTTCGGTCTCCGCCCTTTCGCGCGCCGACAGGATGGGTGGCACAGCCGGAGCGGATTCTTCGGTCTCGCTCATGGATATGGGCACAGGCGCGGCGAAAGCAGGCAGTGCGAAGAGTGCCGCAACCAGCGCTGCTCCAGATACAACTTGCTTTGCCATTTTGGCCCCACCGTTTGATGCAAGAGGCCAACACTGACCGTTCGCCGCGCCTTGATCAAGCGAGGCGCTTGCTTGTGGGGGCAGCAAAATTCAGATGGCCTGAATGCTGTAGGCGAACCAGACTTTAGATGCATAATCGTAAAGCTGGATCACCTGGCCCTCCGCTGTGAGCGAGTAGTGGGTGGACGAACCTCGGTCATAGCCGCGGGCCGTCGCGCCATCGATCTCGAGTGAGACAAACGTGTTGTCACCTGCATCGTACAGCTCAGGAAGGGTGCCGCTGAGCTTTGCTGATCGATCGCCATCAATGCCTTGCATGCGGCTTCCACGAACCTCGACCGCGATTTGCAAGTCCCGTCCTGTCGCATGATCATGAACGCCCGCCACCTTCTTGCCGAAGATGAAGGCATAAGCTGTGGCTGCGACCATTGCGCGCGTGTGTGGTGACATCCGACCACCTGACAGCGGTTGCGCGAGGAAGCAAGCACGCGGGCTTGATTGCCAAAGCTATTGAGAGATCCCAACGCGGGCGGGAGCCGCAGCCCGCCGCGAAAATCCACTCCTTGGGGGAGTAGTGGTGCCAGAAGAGGAACCGAATTTGGCGACTATATAGTTGTAATAATGATATTAAATTATCATCGGGAGGCAGAATGTACACATTGGTGTACAACTTCGCGCTACGTGCTCCCCAATTTTTAACCTGATTGCAGATGATTGGCGCTTGCTGTGCCAGCGCACCCTCAACACGCGGACGCGCGTAAAGGAAGGTGTGTGGATTAGTCTATCCACTCCGGTAGTAGCGACCGTGCCATCACAATCATTTCCTTAACTAGCCAAATCTAGCCCATATTCTTCATGCGAGGGAGGGGTCTTCCAGTTCTGTTGGCGCGATAAGCCCTGTTACCCTTTTGATTTCCTGCCATAGCGTCTCCTGCCGCCAATCGAGAAACGCCACGAAGTCGTCAGAAAGTAGGGGAGATGCCTCGCCTATCGGGAGGCTGTGCGATGCCATAACTGCATCAAAGGGAAAGCCGTCTGTATTGCGGATCTCCACCAGGTAGTCGGACGGCGCACGGTTCGAAATCATCTGATTGGTAGTACGGTCGATCAGAGTCCGGTTCAGAACGCAATCGCGTGTGCGGGACAGCGTTACGCCTTTCACCTTTGCCAGATAATTGTCTGGGAACACGTGGTGGTCGTCGATGCCCTCTTGGTCCATCAGCTTGCCGGTGATGATCGCCTGAGTGTGGAAATCACGTGCACCAGTTCCCGAGCCCAGTACGAGACAAATTGTGCCGCGATAGATCGCTCGCTGGCGCGGGGTCACATCGCGGAGAGACTTGGGATCAAAGCGCACACCCGCAATCGATTCCGGCGCTACGCCGCCCGATAGCCAGACGTCTAGCTCAGTAACATCCTTAGCCGCCTGGCTATTGGGTGAACTTTCGTAGGCCTGACCATAAACTGCACACCAGAACCAGCGCTTCAACTTTTCGCGGTGAACGCCCGCCTCTGGTGTCTTGAGCGCTCCCTTGCGCGCGAGGACAGCGGCGAGCGGCGCGAGCATGGTTTGATACGGAAGCCACTTTGGCAGCATGACCTTGCAATCATCGCGCAGGATGGCGAACCCAGAGGCCATTCCCCAGACCACCCTATCCCACCATTCATTGATATCGGCAGCGGTCAGGTTGAGAACGTCGCTGCGCTTGCATGATGGTGCTTTGCGGCTGGCCAGCGCAATCGCCTGAAGTAAATAGTAAGGATCGAGGCCAAAGTCCGTGATGATGGGATG
>CANFIV010000004.1 GCA_947446935.1 Sphingomonadaceae bacterium
TGGCTAGCAGCTTGCGCGGGCAGCGCAACGGGTCGGTTGGGTGGAGCAGGCCGGTATCGTCTTCCCCTTAACGGGAAAAGCGATCAACCCAGCAGGCGGCGGGCGGCGCGTTCGAGCAGGGGCTGGTCGTCTGCGATCTCGCCGAGCAAAACGGCCGAGCCGTTGTCAAGGCGGCGCACCATGACCAGCGCAAATTCGGGGCCTTCGGGGGCCAGCGCGTAGAGCGGCCGGTGTGCCAACGCACGGAGGTCATCGATGAGCCGGGCCTGCGGGGCGGGTGCGGCCTTGCCGCTTTCCTCGCGGCGCAGCTTGCGTTCAAGCGCGACGACGCCCTTGAGTCCGCCGGGGGCCTTCGCCAGAAACGCGCCAAGCTCGCCATACCCAAGTCCGAGGCGCTGGGCGTGGTTCAAGGCGGCGGCATATTCCGTGATGCGGGTCTTGTCATAGTCCGCGCCGAACACGAGCTTGACCAGCGGAGTCAACGGCGCGCGCTGCTGCATGGTCAGCCCGGCATCCTCGACCATTTCGGCAAAGTCCTCGGGCGCATCGTTCGCGGCAAGCGCGAAATCCCAGGCACGACCGATCGCGGCATAGAGCGCGATGCGCGTTCGATCCTCATTGGAATGGGCAATTTGGGCCAGATCGCGCGCCGACGCCAGCCAGTCGGCCAGGCTTGTCGGGGCGGCGTCGTCGATTGCAAAATCAAGTTCAAGGTCAGACGAATGCAGCGCCTCAAAGGTCGAAACCGGTGCGTCATCTTCTCCGGCCCCGATAATTTCGACGCCGAATTCCGCCAGATCGAGCGGCACCGGGTCGCCGGAGTTCTCGCCCATGTTTTCGCTGTCAGGGCCATCGGCCCAGCTCTCGAGCGGACCCACCGGAGCGCGGCGCTGCGCACTCCCGCTCCTGGCATGCTGATCGAGCGCCTGATCGATTTTGAGCAGCAGCGCATCGGTGGTCTGCTGGTCGGCGAGCTCCTTCCAGTTGATCACACCGTAGATATAGTCGATCGTCACGTTGTCGGTCGAGAACGGCAACAGGATGCCGCGATAGAGGATCGTCCGTCCGCGCTGGTTGACGAACTCCGCCTCAAACCCGATCGGAGCCTGGTTGGCTATGATCTGCAGATAATGATCGGTGATGCGCGAAAGCAGCGAGCGGCCGGGGACATCGCTGAGCCGCCGCAAGGTGTCGCCCGCCTCGCACTCATCGGCGAGTACTTCGCCGAGAAACGGAATTGCCGGATCTTCGATGCCGCTGTCGAAATGGAGCAGCACCGAATGATCGGCAAAATCGGGAAATTGCCCATCGAGCAGCGACTGGACGGGGGGGAACTGGCCCTGATCGAGCAGGCTGGCCCAGAAGTTATAGGCGCGCACCTGCATGCGGCGCTCGTCCTGCCCAATGGCTGGCGGCGGCGCGGCGGCAGGGCCCTGCTCGTCGATTGACTCTTCATAGCCATCAACCTCGACGTCATACCGGGCGGCGTCATCGCCGTCCAATCCGTCAGTGCTGAAGCCGCGATACGTGTCCATCAACCGATCCCCATGGTCGTCCGATAGGGACCGTCATGGCGCAACATGGTGAAGAACTGCTTAAGTTGCGCCGTGACGACAGCATGATGAATGCGATTGCTGCAGATTTTGTGGAATCATGCCTAACGCCCGGCGATGGCGGCTGCCTTGGTCAGCAACCGCTCGGCCAGATCGCGGTGAAGCAGCTCTGCCATTTTGCCCGCGACCTTGAGCGCGCCTTTGCCCGCATTGGAGGGATCGGCAAACGCGGCAACGATGGCCTCCGCCTCGGCGATCTCGGCTGCGGAAGGTGCGAACACACGGTTGGCGCAGTCGATTTGAGTGGGGTGGATCAAGGTTTTGCCATCAAACCCCAGTTGCCGGGCCTGTTCGCATTCAGCTTCCAGCCGGGCCGGGTCATCGATCGCATTACACACACCATCGAGCAGCACGAGCCCGTTGCTGCGGGCGGCCATCAGGGCCTGCACCATGACGGGCACGAATCCCGTTCGGCCGGGCAATTGCGCCATGCCGGTATCTTTGGCGAGATCGTTGAGCCCAAGCACGAACCCAGCGAGCCGCGTCGAGGCGGCGGCACCGGCGATGCGCTCCAGCGCGAGCACGGCGCGGGGCGTCTCGATCATCACCCAGAGTGCCACGTCAGGCGCAAAGCCTGCCGTGTCCATCGCGGTAGACAACGCGAGCACGTCCGCCGCGTCGTCAACCTTGGGCGCGAGGATCGCGTCCAGCGGCGCAGTGGCGAGTGCGGTCAGATCATCGTGGCCCCACGCCGAGGCGAGGGGATTGATCCGCGCAATCATGCGGCGGTGGCCAAAGCCGGCCGCAGTGAGCTCTTCGACGAGCGCCACACGCGCTTCGGGCTTGCTCTCGGGCGCGACGGCATCTTCCAGATCGAGCGCCACCGCATCGCAGGGGAGCGCGCGCGCCTTGTCCACCGCGCGCCGATTGCTCGCGGGCATGTAAAGGAGCGAGCGCAAGGGGCGCACATCAGTTTGGGGCACGGGCTATCTCCACCGGGGCATGAACCTGCCGGTGCCATTCCCGAACCACGCGCACGGCGCAAGCGCCCTTGCGCCTGCCTACATCAGATAGCGGACGTGGATCGCAGTGTGGAACTGCGTCATGCCGACCTGGAACGAAGCCGCGCCGAATTTCGGCGGCCCGAACTGGATCGGAGCATCGCGTGAGAAGCCATAGCCTTCGCGGGGCACCATAAGCATCTTGTCCATCCGCCCGTTGCCGTTCTCGTCATGGAACAGCGCTACCGCATAGCGACCGGGTTGGACGCTCTTGAACTGCACGTTTTCGCCATTGATCGCTGGAGCGGTCAAGTGCAGCGCATGCGGGTCTTTCTGGCAGTCGGGAAATGTCTTGGGATCGGCTGTCAGGCAGGCCATGACTTGTCCGTGCGACGAGCGCAGGCCCTCGATCTCGATCAGGATGGAGGTCGGCCCGCCGAGCGCCGGCGCAGTTGGTGCCGATGCCGGCAAGGCTGCCGCGACAAGCGGGGTGGCCAGCACAGCAAGGAACGCGACGCGCTTCATGGTGCCGATAGCCCCTTGTCGGTGCCGCAAACGTGATCCCAGAAACGGAAGTACAGCCCGAAGTTGCATCTATACAGCTCATGATGGCGGTGATGATGGCTCGCTGTTATCACCCATTCCCCTACAGTTGAATGAACGAGCGCCTTTGGAAACAACTCCCAGCCCATATGATTGGTCACGCCCATCACGGTCATGACCAGCAGGACCACGGCGAGAACACCCGCGTGGATGGGCACAACGAACACCAGAGCGGGAATGAACAGGCCCACGATCGCCGCTTCGATCGGGTGGAAATTCATCGCGGCCCAGGCCGTTGGCGGGCGGCTGGCGTGGTGTACGGCATGAATGGCGCGAAAAACCTGCGGGCGGTGCATCCAGCGGTGCGTCCAGTAAAACCAGGTATCGTGGAGCGCGAGGTAGACGAACAGCGAAAGCGGTATCCACCACAGCGGGTAGGCTTGCGGATCGGTGTAGATTTTCGTCCAGCCGCGCTGCTGCCAGCCCCAGGCCACGATCCCCGCCGGCACGCCATATATTGCGGCCGAAGCAAGGCTCCAGGTGATCTCGCTGCGCATCTGCTGGCCGAGCCCGGCATAGTGGCCGGGCCGTACGTAAGCCGTCAGCCATGCAAAGAGCCCGCTGACTGCGAGATAGCGCACGGCGACAATCAGCGTCATCGCCAGTGCGGATAGCCAGAGGCTGTTCATTGCGCCGACATCGCGGAGCCTGAGCGAACAAGAAGTTGGGGACGCGTTTTCACGCATCCCCTATGCCAACCCTGCCGGTGCTTGGACAGCCTGCCCATGGGGCAGTCCACCGCTGCAGATACGGCGTTCATCGCAATAGCCTTACGTCAGACGGCGCGGCGCACCTTGTTGCGGTGCTGGCCGATGCCGCCGCCCGGACCACCGTTGCCACCGGGGCCACGCGGGCGGAAGCTGCGCGGCTGGCCATCACGGGGCGCATCCTTGGGCGCATCGTGACGGTCGTTGCGGGGCTGGCGTTCGCCTTGGCCGGGATTGGGACCCGCAGCTCGGGCCGGATTGCCAACGGGTCCGCGTTCGCCAGCGGCACGCGGATTGGGATCGCGCGGCCGGCCGTCGCGGCCTTGCGCGCGGCCACCGGGCGTGCGGTCGTCACGGCGACCATCGCCGCGTCCTTGGCCGCCACTTCGATCGCCGCCACCACGATTGCCCGAACGGCCCCGTGCGTCGCGTGCATCGCGGCGGGCGTCCTGTTCGGCTTCATCCGGCTTGCGGCTCGCCACTGGCAGGCGCGCGGCCTCGGCAAGGAAGCCATCGGGCAGCGGCAACGGCATGAGCTTGATGTCGGTCAGGCGCTCGATATCGCGCAGGTAGGGCTTTTCATCGGGCGCGCAGAAGCTGATCGCCTCGCCATCAGCGCCGGCACGTGCGGTGCGGCCGATGCGGTGGACGTACTGTTCGGGCACATTGGGCAGTTCAAAGTTGAACACATGGCTCACACCGCTCACGTCGATCCCGCGCGCGGCGATATCGGTGGCTACGAGCACCGGGCAAGAACCCTGACGGAAGGCTTCCAGCGCGGCGGTGCGCTGCGCCTGGCTCTTGTTGCCGTGGATCGCGCGGGCGCTGATCGAGGCGGCCGAAAGGTTGCGCACGACGCGGTCGGCACCGTGCTTGGTGCGGGTGAAGACGAGCGCGCGGTCCATCTTCCCATCGGCCAGCAGCGCACGGATGCGCAAGGTGAGCAGCGCCTGCTTCTCGGCCTGATTGACGAAAGTGACATACTGCTCGACGCGCTCTGCGGTCGAGGCCTGCGGGGTCACTTCCACGCGTACCGGGTTGTTGATGAACTGCTTGCCGAGATCGGCGATCGCCTTGGGCATGGTTGCCGAGAAGAACAGGCTCTGCCGTTCCTTGGGCAGCATGTTCGCCACGCGGCGCAGCGCGTTGATGAAGCCGAGGTCCATCATCTGGTCGGCCTCGTCGAGCACGAAGATCTCGACGCGGCTGAGCGTCAGCGCGCGCTGATCGATCAGATCGAGCAGGCGGCCGGGGGTGGCGACGAGAATATCGACGCCGGGGACGAGGCGACGGGCCTGCTTGCCCACCGGCACGCCGCCGAACACGCAATCGACATTGAGGCGCAGGTTCTTGGCATAGGCCGCCATGTTTTCGGCGATCTGCGCGGCGAGTTCACGCGTGGGCGAAAGCACCAGCATGCGGCACGAGGCGGGCTTGCGCGGCTTCATGTCCGCCGCAAGGCGGTGGAGCGAGGGCAGCGCGAACGCGGCAGTCTTGCCGGTGCCGGTCTGCGCGATGCCGAGCAGATCGCGGCCTTCGAGCAGCGCGGGAATGGCCTGACGCTGGATCGGCGTCGGGTCGGTGTAGCCCTTGGTGGCAAGCGCGTGGAGAATCGGCTCGGCAAGGCCAAGGTCGCTGAAATAAGACATGGGAATCCTGTTAGGTTTGTGCGCGCCAGCGGTCGGCGCGCGGCAAGGGTCGATCATGCGACCCATGCGTGAATGGGGGAGCGGGTGGAGCGCAGCCGTCCGACCGGGGCGGAATGTGCCAGTCTCAGCACACCTCACGCTAGCCCGGGCCTGCGGCGGGAAACCCCGCTCGCCGGTCTTGCTGGGAGGGCCCCTAAACGCAATTGCGTGAATAAGCAAGGAAATTGCGTGGATGGCCTGCGCTCTTCCCAAATGCCGCCGGCTGCCTCTATGCATAAGGCCATGCAAATCCGACCGATTCCCGCGCTCGCCGCAGCCGCTTTGCTGCTTATTCCCGCCGCTGTGATGGCAAGGCCAGCCGCGTCGAAGCTGTCCGGGCCAAAGCTTTCTGTGTCCGAGCAGGCGATGGTCGCAGCGGTCGATGCCGGAAGCCCGCGCGATCTCGCGCAGCTGGAAAAGCTCGTCAATCAGAACTCGGGCTCGCGCAATCTCGCCGGGGTCAAATCCGTGTCCGAAATGGTACGCCCGGAATTCGAGGCGCTGGGCTTTACAGTGCGTTGGTTGCCCATGGAATACACCGGCCGCGCCGGGCACCTTGTCGCCACGCATGTGGGCAAACGCGGGGCCAAGCGGCTGCTTCTGATCGGCCATCTCGATACTGTGTTCGAGCCGGACTCGCCGTTCCAGACTTATGCCCGCAACGGCGACCATGCGACCGGCCCGGGCGTGGCGGATAACAAGGGCGGCGTTGTTGCCATGCTCGCCGCGCTGCGCGCGATGGCGGCGGCGGGCACGCTCAAGGGGGCGAATGTCGTCGCCTACCTTACGGGTGATGAGGAAGACGCGGGTGATCCGCAGGACAAGGCGCGCGCCGATCTGGTGCTCGCTGGTAAGGCGGCCGATGTCGCGCTCGATTTCGAGGGCCTGGCGCGCGATGTCGATGCGAGCGGCAAGCTGGTCGACATGGGCTCGATCGCGCGGCGCTCGGCGCAGAGCTGGACGATCGAGGTGACCGCGCAATCGGGCCATTCAAGCGGCGTGTTCGGCGCGAGTGGCGACGGCGCGATCTATGCGCTCGCGCGCATGCTGACCGCGATCCGCAACGAAGTGCCCGAGCCAAACCTCACGCTCAATGTCGGCATGATCACGGGCGGGGCGGACGCCGCGATTGCCGCCGATCAGGCGCATGTCTCGGCCAGCGGCAAGACCAATATTATCCCCGCAAAGGCCATCGCACGCGGCGATTTGCGCACGCTTTCGCCCGAGCAGAACACCCGCGCGCAGCAGCGCATGCAAGCCATCGTCGTGCGCGACTACCCCGGTGCAACGGCCAGGATCATTTTCGAGGACGGCTATCCGCCCATGGCGCCGACCGAGGGCAATCGCGCGCTGCTCGCCAAGCTCAACGGGGTGAATGCCGGTCTCGGTCAGCCTGCGATGGCCGCGCTTGATCCCATGAAGCGCGGCGCGGGCGATATCAGCTTTGTCGCGGCGGATTTGCCGGGCCTCGTCGGGCTTGGCCCCGCAAGCACGGGCGATCACACCCCGGCAGAGACGGTCGATCTGCCCAGCCTCTCGCTTCAGGCCAAGCGCGCTGCGCTGCTGATGAGCCGGCTGTCAGCAGAAAAGCGGTGATTGCTGATCCGCCCAGCCCTTGCAACGGTACATGCACAATCGATGCCGTGACGGCGCATTGCCGGGGTTGCGCCCGCACGATCAATGAGATCATGGCGTGGCCCACCGCGAACGCGGCGCAGAAGCACGCTATTCTGGGCGCTGTGGCCGGACGCCTTCAGAGCGTCAGCGACAGATCGAAATAGCCGTAGACTGTATTGCCGGTGGGCGGTGCATTCGGGGCATCGCGCAGCACGCCGTGCTTGAGCAGCACCGCACCGCCGGTTTCGGCTTGCAGCAGATCGGGCACGATCCAGTGCCGCACGCGCATATCGATCTGATGGCCTGCAAACTGGCCTGCCGCTCCGGAGGCATCCTTCACGCTGGTCGAGGCGAAAGCATCGCGCGTGTTTTCGAGCCACAGCGCGCGGTAGGTCACCATTGCGTCGGTCCGCTTGGAGGGCGTGACTTCCAGTCGCAGGCCCGGCGAGATGATGTTGAAGCGGCCGAGCGCGCCATAGAGCGCAGTGGGGCCGAAATCGAACCGCCGCGCGCCAAAGAGCGTGTCGAACCTGCGGTAATGCCCTGCCTTCCCACCATCGCCGCTCGCCGCATCAAACAGCGCGGCCACGCGTGGCTTCCATTGCCCGGTCAGGCTGTAGCCGGCTTCGGCATGGGCAAACCAGGCCGAAACATCAAGATCGGTCACGTCGCTCGCCCCAGCGCTGCGGCGCGCGGTGCCGAACTGATAGGCGGCTTCAAGGTCGTGATCCCACTTGCCGGCCGCGGGCTTGGCAAAGAGGCGCAGGCCTGTGGTCCAGAGGCGGCGGTTGCGCGTCGGGCGATTGTCTCCGTCCCGCTCGGCAAGGCGGAAGCCATAACCTTCCAGCGTGCCGCCCAGCACCCCCGGCAGGGTGGCATCCGCGCCGAAGAACTGCACAGCGGTGGTCTCGAGATCCCACTTCACCCGGTTGTCCTGCAAGCCTTGGACGTCATCCGGGCGGCGGATCTGCGGCATGGCCCAGAATGCCTGCAGCCGCTCGCCGCCCTTGCCTGTCCACTCCAGATTGGCCCCGGTGAAGGCATTGGTCGTATTGCGGAAACGGTTGCGCGCCACCAGGCGCCGCGAGCCGATGTCCATGGTGAAGCGCCCGGCGGTGAGCATGCCTTTCCCGCCCTTTGAACCTTTCGCCCAGTCGCCTAGTTCGACTTTTACATAACCCTGCACCAGTTCGAGTGCGTTGACGTCTGACGTCGTGATGCTCGAATTCGCGGCCTCGCCATAAGTGCGCGCATCCCAGAGCTCACCGCCGAAACGCACCGGTCCGGTATCGTACTCGGCCGCCAGCGTGGTGCGTAGCGAGAGCATCGAATCGCTGCGCGCCGCTGTGGGGCGAAACTGGCCGTCGATGCCCTCCACCCGGACGCGGACGCTGGCGGTGATCGTCAAATCATCGGGTGCGCCGACTGCCTCGGCCAATGGGCCCGGCTTTGCCGCAGCGGGCACGGACAGGATCAGGGCGGCGCAAGTCGCCGCGGCAAGGGTCGCTCTTTGGGTCAAAGTCGCTTCCAGCACTATTGGCACCCCCTCCCGTTGCCGGGTCGGTTCATGGGCGCTGTGGCTTGCGAATAGCGGTTTCTGTGAACCCGTCCAGCCGTCTGATGCCTTGCCATGCCAATCGGCAGGGGCTAGGCGAAAGCTCTGTCACTTGGGGAGTAGCCGCTGCGTTTGATCGCAGTCCCCTGCCAATCTGATTGGCGCGTCAACATGCTTGGCCGAGAGGCCATGGCGCAGGCGGCAAGGTCGGTTTCCACAAAGAGGCCACCTTCCGGGCGAGACCAATGACACCGCGTTCCCTTCCCGGCCGGGTGGGGGAACGCCGGTGTCGTTGTCTCGATGGTTCGCCCGGCCTTGGAACATGCTGATGATTGAAGCTCTTGCCACCTCCACTGCCATCGTTGCGCTCGCCGAAATCGGTGACAAAACCCAGCTGCTCGCCATTGTCCTTGCCGCGCGCTTCAAGCGGCCGTGGCCTATCATTGCTGGTATTCTGGTCGCGACACTCGCCAACCATTTCCTTGCCGCGCTGGCCGGGTCTGCCGCTGCTGGATGGTTTGACGGGCCTGGCTTCCGCTATGCGGTTGCGATCGGCTTCCTCGCGATGGCGGCCTGGACTCTGGTACCTGACAAGCTTGATGACGATGAAGCCCCCGCTCCGGCCCGATACGGTGCGTTCGTCACCACGCTTGTCGCCTTCTTCATCGTGGAGATGGGCGACAAAACGCAAGTCGCGACGATCGCGCTCGGCGCACGCTTCCACGATGCGCTGGCGGTCACTATGGGCACGACGCTTGGCATGATGCTGGCCAATGTGCCCGCCGTGCTGCTCGGCGGTGAACTGGTCCGCCGCGTACCACTGCAAACCGTGCGGATTGCGGCGGCGCTACTGTTTGCAGCGCTTGGCCTGTGGCTGCTGCTTGCCACAGCCGGTATCGTTTAGTTCTCTTCGCCCCAGCCCGCGCAGAGCGGATCGGCAGCGACGACCATTCGCCGCAGCGCCGCGCGGGCGAGCCGCTCTGTTTCGGTCTTGCGCCTCGCCGCCGCCAGCGGCAGGCCGGGGGCGGGGCGGACGATCTCCGCGTCGTACCCATCGGCGACGATAACGCCGCACAGATCGGGCCGAAAGGCCGGGGTTTCGAGGCAGGCACGATCGAGATGCGGCGCGAGGCCCCAGTAGAAGCGGTCGCAATAGTCGAGATAGTCTGGCCACTTGGCATCGCCGAGCAGGTCCGCACGGCTCACCTTGATCTCCACGATCACAATCCGGCCCTTGCCATCGATCCCCATGAGATCGGCTCGCCGGCCCGAGCGCAGCGGCATCTCGGCAAGGCACCATATCCCGGCCCGGGCAAACAGGCGGCCGATCCCGCGCGCCACAGCCAGCGCTTCCCGCTCCGGGATCTGAGCGGGGGGGAAGGATGGGCTCGATTCGGGCATCGCGCCAATATAAGAACATATATGGAACAATAAAGAGGATTTCGGCCCAGGCCCTCAGCCGCGCCGGACGATACCCAGCGGCGGTATCAAAGCTAGCAGCGCGCTGCGCGACGACTGGAACTCTTGCCACAGCGCCATGGCGGCCGCAGTGATCGGCGCGCCGCGGGCTTGAACTGCGAGCAGCGCGGCAAGACCGGGCTCCATGATCGCGGCGAGGTCGTCCACACCTTGCTGCGCTACGCTCTGCCGCCAACCACCGGTATCGCGTATGATGGCGGGAAAGTTGCGGACGTCGGGCATGCGATATTCGGGCGCAAGGCCGGCCAGCTCGCCAACCGCCGCTGCGGCATCGTGCACCGCCGCCCACTTCATCGACATCGCGCTGGTGGCACTGGCGCCGAAGGCCGCGCGAGGTTCACTCGCCTGATTCGCGCCAAAATTGGAAGGAAAAGTCGCCATGGACCCGATGCTAGGCGCGGCTACGCTACCAAATCGCTAAGTTCGTGGAGGCTCGCTACTAGCCGGGACGCAAACGCCGCTTGCCGTGAACAGCCTGCCATAAACCGCTGGCATGCCGCGCGCCGCGCTGCTAGGCGCATTTTCCCACGCACCCGTAGCTCAGCTGGATAGAGCGCTGCCCTCCGAAGGCAGAGGCCACAGGTTCGAATCCTGTCGGGTGCACCAATCAACCATTTTGATGCTTTGTTTTTGCGAAACGATTTCGGGTTTCGCTTAAATGGCTCCTACATTCTCCACAACGCACTGTTCGTGCTGTTCAGGCACTTTGTGGGGCATGTCTGGACGATACTCCTGCCGTGCGAGTTATATCCGGCGGACTATTTTCTCACCACCAGCGCCCGAATTTGGATAGCACCCGACGCGCGGCGCGTGCTCGAGTTCGCTTTCTTTCAGCGGCTTTCGCCCATGCATTCCAAGCCTCGCTGCTGGCGCTGGTCGGTGGCCGTGGGTGAATGTACGGAACACCGCGCAACTCCTGCCTCGCATGATGCGAATCGGTCCGGGCTTGGCTGATGCCGACCTGGTCTCATCAGGCCTGCCTCTACTGCTCAAGCGCCGGGGTGCGTTCACCCCTTTCCGCGATGATTGGCTTGGTTGTATCACCAACGCCGCCGCCGAGCGCACGCTGCGCTGCCCCCCACTGCCTGCTGGTTGTGCATCGGTGAACACGCTTTCGATCGTCCGGCTGAAGATCGAGGGAACCGCCACAGTAACGCGCCTGCCCCGGCACTCTGGCATAGGGCGATCCCGATCGGCGTGATCGCTCGGCGGACGCTAGCTCAATCAAAACAGCCGCTGCAGCGCCGGTTCGGGCTTAATGTCGCAGTCGAGGCTGTATTCACGTCGGCCCGGTCACGCCAGTAACGTTATGCTAACCCTGATTTGGTTTTGTCGATGGATGAATATGCGCGGGGCCTGAGGGGATTATGACTACGTTGCCGCAGGACACCAAGCCGCGCGAGGACGCAGCAGAAGCGCTCGCATCCGCAGGGCCCTCCGCCAAAAACGGGCTGATGCGGTTTGCGATTGGTGCTGCAGGCATAGCTTTCTTTCAGGCGCTTACTTTTCGGCCATTCAGCAATGTTTCTGCATTCGTGCTCCATCGGCAGGATCGCTGGCTGTTGCTGGCAGCGGCCGTACTCGTCCTGCTGTCTTGCATCCGGCCTTCTGAACGATTGCGCTTGCCTGCGGTGCATCGCCGCACCTGGCTCATGGCCGCGCTTGCCGTGCTGGTGGTGACAAGCGCCGGGCATTTCCTGCTTTTGAGCGGCTATGACCTCAGCCGCGATGAGCAGATGGCCACGTTCGATGCCACCGTGTTTGGCCAAGGGCACCTTGTCGCCCCGTTGCCTCCGCTCTGGCGCGATCATTCGGACGCACTCAACACATTGTTTCTGTATCCCGCCCAGCCTCGCGGCGCGTGGATTTCCTCGTACCTTCCCATCAACGCGGCGATGCGTGCGTTGCTTGGCCTGATCGGGGCTCCCTGGCTGGTTGGCCCGCTCATGACTGCATTGGGTGCAATCGCACTGTTTGGCTGTGTCAAACGTCTGTGGCCCGGTGATCGCGAAGCAGGCTTTGTCGCGTTGGTGCTCTATTTCGGGTCGGCGCAAGTGCTGTTTGCAGGCATGACCAGTTATGCCATGCCCGGTCATTTGGCGCTCAATCTGTGCTGGTTGTGGCTCTTCCTGCGCCGCACCACAACGTCGGACCTTTCTGCGCTGGCGGTCGGCTTTGTCGCCACCGGGCTGCACCAACCACTGATGCACCCGATGTTTGTTGCGCCGTTTGTTTTGATGCTGCTTGCCGAACGACGCTGGCATCGCGCCGCGCTGTATATCGCCGGTTATGCCGCAATCGGTGCCTTCTGGCTGTGGTGGCCAACCTGGATCTCGCCACTGGTGCAGGCCAGTGCGCATGCGCCGCGCCCGGAAGGGGTCGATTATTTTGCACGCCTGACCATTATCTTGCGCGATCGCGATCCGATGGGCCTTCCCGAAATGGTCGCCAACGGCCTGCGTTTCATTGCCTGGCAGCATCTGTTGCTGGTCCCACTTCTGCTGGTGGGAGCGCGCAGATATCGCACCGATCCGATGATCGCGGCACTGGCAGCCGGCATGGTGTTGACGATCTTGGTGATGGCTCTGCTGCTGCCAAATCAGGGTCACGGCTTCGGCTATCGCTATCTTCACGGACTGATCGGCAATGGCATTCTGCTGGCGATGTACGGCTGGAAGGCGCTGGGCAACCAGACGGGCCAGTGGCGTACCCTGGTGCTGCGAACAACAGCGGCAGGCGCGCTTGTAATCCTGCCGGTGCAGGCCTTGATGGCGCATGATTTCTACGCGGCTTCGGCGCGGGTGTCGGCCCGTCTTGCGACAATCAATGCCGATTACGTCGTGCTGGGGCGCAAGGATGTCGCAACATCGGTCGATCTCGTGCACAATTCTCCCTATCTCGGGGGTCGGCCTTTGCGACTGCTGCGCGATGAACTCAACGATGGAACCATCGCCGCGATCTGCGTCGGCCATCCGGCTGTCGCGCTGATCGGCAATGCGACGCTAAAGCCGCTGGATGCCTATTATGGTTTTGGTGCAAGCGCGGACCTGCTGAATGCTGATGTGGCCCCGCGCCTTGCCCGCGCTGGTTGCCGGGTCAGCCGCGTCGGCTGAGTGCTTGCCCGACTGAAGCGAGGCGCGCCGCGAAACCGGCCCACGAATATTGGCGTTGGCTATAGTCGATCATCGCCTGGCGCGACGCCACCGGTTGTGCGCCCATGCTGTTCAATATCCGGGCAATCCGGTCCGCGCTTCCATCGATGTCCTGCAGATCGACCTCGACGCCTTGCAACCAATGGCTGGCAGAGGGATCGGCGCGTGCGCTCTCTTCACCGCAGATGACGTTAAGCCCGACCGCCAGCGCTTCCTGGATGACAAGCGGATAGCCTTCGCCGACACTCGGTAGAAGCAAACAGTCGGCGCTGCGGAACAGCGCGGCAATGCGCTCGGGGGGCAGTGGTCCGAGCAGATGAACGTTGGGCAAGTCCCATTTGCGCGGGTCGATGGGCCCGGCGCCGGCCAGTGCAAAATGCACATGCGGGCACCGCAGCGCGACCGCTTGCAAGATCGACAGACCCTTCTTTTCGACAAATCGGCCGACAAAGGCCACCAGCAATCCGCTCGCTGGCAAATCGAAAGCAGCCCGCTGTGCTTCGCCGGGATGAAAGATCCCGGTATCCACGCCGTTGAATTGCAACAGGGGCGGCCGCTTCATGCGGCAGGCAGCGAAATGCTGCCGGACCGTGTCGCTGATGAAGACTACCTGATCAGCGCTGCGCAGCATCGGCCGGGCAACGAGCCGGTTGGCCAGCGCCATGGCTCGCCGCATCACCGCGCTGGCAAACGCAATCTCTGCGACATGTTGGACCAGAATTACCCGCTTGCGCTGCATTTTCGCAAACGCCATCGCCAAGATGGATGTGCAATAGAGCGCATCGTGAATCACCACTACATCGGCGTTCCGTGTCGCTGACCACAACCGTGCCATGCCGCGTGGTCCGGGTATCGGCATCGGCAGTCCGGTCAATGCCTCGGTGGGGTTGATGCAAGGCAAGGGAGCGATAGCCACTTCGTGACTGACGGGCGGGGCATCGCCCGCACTCGCTGCCCAGGTTACGGTGTGATCTTGCAACGCAAGATGGCGGCACAAGTGGCCCGCAACCCGCTCGATCCCGCCGCCATGGCCTTCGAAGAAATGCGTGACCGTCAGGAAGCGCAAGGGCGCTCCCCGATGACGAGCAAGCATGAAGGCCGGTCAGGATTGTCTTCCCAGTCGAGACCGGCGGCGATGACACCTGCCAGCAGGCGAGCAACCGGCTGCGGCATCATTGTCGAATTTTGCAGCGCGCGCAGTTTGAGTGCCCGCTGGATCTCGATCGGGCGACGGCGCCCGTTAGACAGCGTGTGCAGCAAGCCGCCAGTCATGCGCGAGAGCGTTTCCCAACGTTGCGTGGTTTGTTCTCCGAGGTAGCCCGAGAAGGAGATGACTTTCAGTCCGTTGCGTTCGCACATGCCGTGCCAATCCTGTTCGGCAAGATAGTTGAAATGCGCCAGACGCTTGTCCAACTCGGCCAGGTACTTGGTGCGTGACACGCCCGGCAGAACGCTGCCCGAAAGATTCTCGTGAAAGCCCGGCCCTGGCACAGTGAAAAAGAACTTGCCGCCCGGTTTCAGCACGCGACCGAGTTCGGTGATGACCGGCTCGAGATCTGGAATGTGTTCCAGCACAGAGTTCGAAATGGCAAAATCGAACGTGCCGGCTTCTTCCGGAATGGCATCGCCGCCAACTGTGTGGATGCGTTCGTAGAATTTGTATTTGCGGGCCGCTTCCGTTTCCAACGGATCGGGATCGATACCGACCAGGCGGGGCTGGCGGTTCATCCGCTTGAACAGGATGTCGGTCAGGATGCCGTCCCCGCAGCCGAGATCAAGTCCCAACCCTTCAGGAATGCCCGCCCGGGCCAGAACATCAATCTCGATTCCTCGCCAAAACGCCGTGGCGGGCTGTGCCGGATAACGAGCAACGAATTCGGTCATGAGCTGCTTGTCGATCTTCATGGTCACAGCCTTTCGGTGTTGGAAATGATATCATGCTGAAGGTTGAGGACGCGCTGTGCTGCAGCGGCATCGATCGGCGCCAGAGCTGCCTTGTCGCCGGCAACGCCCTTCGCAAAGCGGTCGAAGACATGGTCGTTGCCATAGCGCAGCTTGCCCAGCACATGCAGCAAGCCGCTTGTGCCGTGCTGCGCCCAATGCTGCGCGGTCGCCGCGAAACTCGTTCGGATCACGTCGGCTGTCGCATGGCTGCCATCATTTGGCAGACGCATGTAGATGTCCCGGAATATGTCGACGATGGCCATGCCCTTTTCGCCGTGGACGATCAGATACCACTCGGAAACACTGGCTTCGAAGCAACATGAAAGCGTGACAGGATACGCGCGTTCCGAACGGAACCAGGCGTCGATCTGATAGGGCGTCGCCTCCCCGTCGGGATTGGCCACACACACCGATTTGGCCAGCGACAACGGCCCCGCGATGCGCGACAGCAAGTAAAGCAGGTGCGGGCTTTCGTCGTAGAACAGGCCCAGCGGCAATTGCTGGTACCATGTAGGCAGTCGGCGCGAAGGGTTGCCAAGTTGCAGGGCGCGCAGTCCGCGAATTGTGCCCAGCCGTCCGGAGCCAATATCGCGTTCCAGCTTCTCCATGGAGCGGGCGAACTGGAAGTTGTGAACGACGGCCAGGGTGCGGTCCGCATCGGCGGCGGCGGAGAGCATGGCCTCGCCTTCGGCCGGTGTCATCGCAAACGGCTTTTCAGTGATGACA
>CANFIV010000005.1 GCA_947446935.1 Sphingomonadaceae bacterium
AATCGAGGTGAACAGCAAGAGCGCGGTGTTGATCTTCATGCCCCGGGTATGGAAGAGAGCGGCGGTGACCTCAACCCGTCCTGTGCCGCCTTCGGCCCCAACTGCCGGCAAAGCCCCCGGAAAGGCGAAAATGCGTCTCGATCAGCTGCTGGTCGAGCGCGGCTTGGTCGAAAGTCGCGCCCGCGCGCAGGCGCTGATCCTTGCTGGCCATGTCTATACGCTCGAGACCAAGCTCACCAAGGCGGGGCAGTCACTGGCCGCCGACGCGCCGATCGAGGTGCGAGGGCGCGATCATCCGTGGGTTTCGCGCGGGGGGATCAAACTGGCGCATGCCATTGCGCATTTCGGACTCGATCCGGCAGGCGTCACCGCGATGGATATCGGCAGCTCAACCGGTGGGTTCACCGATGTGCTGCTGACCCTGGGCGCAGAGCATGTCTTCGCGGTTGATTCCGGCACCAACCAATTGGCGTGGAAGCTCAGGCAGGATCCGCGCGTGACCGTGCTGGAGCAGACCAGCGCACGGCTGCTGACGCCTGCACATATCGACCGTCCTGCCACCTGGGTCGTGTGCGATGCCAGCTTCATCGGGCTCCACAAGGTGCTGGAGGTGCCGCTCAGATTGGCCGCAAGGCCGACGCAGCTGGTGGCGCTTATCAAGCCGCAGTTCGAAGTCGGGCGCGGCGAAGTCGGCAAAGGCGGGGTGGTGCGTGACGGCGCGCTGCATGCCCGCGTCTGCGACGAGGTGCGGGGCTGGCTGGAGGGTGAGGGCTGGGCCGTGCAGGGTATTGTCGAGAGCCCGATCACCGGGCCGGAGGGCAATATCGAATTCTTGATTTCAGCAAACCATGGCGAAAAATCGGCAGACGTTGCCTAGCGGGCATCACGCCGCCAATATCCGCCGCGAATCACTATCTATCTCGATTCTTGGGGGTACTTTCGAGCACATGCGTTATCTCGCCTCGCCAGCACAGCTTCGTGCCAGCCTCCTGCGGTGGTCGCTCTTTACGGTCCCGATTGTTTTCGGGCTCGGTTTTCTCTCCAGTCGAATTTCCGATGCTGGGCCGAGCAATCCCTGGTTTGACGCGCTGGTGAAGCCCGCGCTTTATCCGCCTCCGGCCACGTTCGGGATCGTCTGGTCGGTGCTTTATGTGCTGCTGGGTGTGGCGTTGGCGATGGTCGCCTCTGCGCGCGGAGCTTCGGGGCGCGGCGCGGCAGTCGCGGTGTTTGGGGTTCAGTTCCTGCTGAATCTTACCTGGAGCCCGATGTTCTTCGCGCTGCATCGTATGAGTGTGGCGCTCGGGATTCTCGGGGTTATGATCGCGTTGACGGCGGTGATGGTGATGCTGTTCCGGCGGGTCCGCCCGGTCGCGGCGGCGCTGGTGCTGCCCTATCTGGCGTGGATCTGCTTTGCCTCGGTGCTCAATTACCAGTTCCTTGCGATGAACCCCGAGGCAGATGGCGCGCAAGCCTCCGACGGGGCGGTGCGTGTTCAGTTGTAAACTGGGCGGTTGTAAACATGGCAATTGTAAATTTGGCAGGAGTGAATTTGCCCGCAATTGCGGCTTGCACTGGCCGCGACCGCGCCCCATCTGGACGGGATAGTTCCCGAAAAAGGCCAACCCCATGCAATCCGAGAACCCGATGATCGCCGATTTCGTCAAGCTGCTGAACAGCGCTGCGGGCACGCTCGCCGGCATGGGGCGGGAAGCTGGCGAGACTGCGCGTGAAAAGGCGCGCGAGGTCTTCGGCGGAATGGACTTCGTCAGCCGTGAGGAGTTCGAAGTGGTGAAGGACATGGCCACCGCCGCGCGTGAGGAGGCCGAGGGGCTCAAGGCGCGCATCGAGGCGCTTGAGGCCGCTGCCAAGGGCTGAGAGCCCCTCTTCATCGCACTTCTCGATGGGTCCATACGCGGTGTTCGCGCGTTGTGGCTCCATTGGAGTACCATGCGATGTCAAATCTGCGTTTTTCGAAAAGTCGTCCTTTCGGGCTCAGCCTGATTGCCCTTACGTTTGCGCTGGCGGCCTGCAGCCCCAAGGCCACTACCGAAGTATCGCCGTCTTTGGCGGCATTCGACAGCGAAAGCGCATTGCCGCCGCTGCCCGATGTGCAGCCGATGGTGGCTGGGCCAGCCGCACCGGTGCGCCGTGCGCCGGCTGCTGCCGCGTTGCCCAAAGCCCGCACGCTGGGCTACGCGAGCGCCTCGGGCAATGACCGCTACGCTTGGATCGACCGGGCCAACCGCATCAACGATACGATCGGCGATGCCCCACCTGATTACGGGTTCGACTATCAGGACGGCGTCCAGCCCTATGGCTGGGAAAGCGCGGGCGGATACCGCACGTATGCCGAGCCGGTGGATGGCGGCTACCGCACCTACTACTACGATCCCGGTGCGAACGAGCCCTATCTCGTGCGCGATCCCAACTACAGCTATGGCTATTCGGGCGGGCGCATCGTCACGGTCTATGATCGTAGCGGGCGTGCGCTCGATGGCGATCAAGCGCAGCGTCAGGCCGACTATGGCTCGCGCTACTATGACCGGGGCCGGGCGATGCGCGCTGCTGCCGATAGCCGCCAGCGGCGCGGCGTGGCCGCTTCGGGCTGGGCTGATCAGCGCCCGGTGATCGGCAACCAGCGCGCCGAGTGGAACCGGGCACAGACGAACACGCAGGAATGGCGCGCCTACCGGCAGGATCACGCCGTGGAGGACCAGCGACTCGCCGAGGAGCGCACAGCGCGGGCACAGGCGGCCCGGCAGTTCTCGACGTGGCAGTCCCAGGGCTTCCGCGGGCAGACGCCGCAATTGTATGACCAGCCACTGGGCGGACGCGGAGACGGCAATAGATACGGGCAGCGCCAGCAGGATCAGCAGGCCCAGCAGCGTGTTCGACAACAGCAAGCCCAGCAAGAGGCACTGCAACAGGCTCAGCAACAGGCCGCGCAGCAGCACGCGCTGCAAATGGGGCAGCAGCAGGCCACGCGCGATGCGCAGGCCAAGGCGCATGATCTGGTCTTGCGGCAGCAACGCGATTCCCAAACGCAAGCCAAAGCGGCCCAAGTCAGTGAGCAACAGGCGGTCAAGGTTCGCGCACAGCAGCAGCGGGTCGCTGCGCAGACCGAGCGGCAGCGCGTCGCCCGGCAAAGCCAGGTGGCGGCTCAGCAGCAGCGCCTTGCTGCAGGAGCCGAACGTCTGCGTGTCGCTCGGGAGCGGCAGGTGGTCGTGAAGCAGCAGGCCGTGCAGCAACGTGCGGCGGTCCAGCGCCGCAGCAACGTGCGGCGGTCCAGCGCCAGCGCGAGATCGATACCGCCAAGCGGGTTGCGCTGACCCGCGAGAAGGCGGCTGCGGCCGGGCAGGCCCGCGCTGCAGACGTGCAACGCGCTGCGGCCTTGCGCCAACAAGCGCAGGCTGCCGCACGGCAGAACGCCGCCAAGCCGGTGCCGCCGATTGTTAAACCAAATCCACCTCAGTTGCCTAAGCCTGCGGTGCAGCCGCGCCCTCAGCCCAGCGAAAATCCGCGCGGCGGGCAGGACAGGCAGCGCCCCGGGGCAAACCCGGGGTGAGCGGCGGGGGCCCTAAAGCCCCGCCGCCCTGAGCGCCTGATCGAGATCCTCGATTACGTCGTCGGGGTCTTCGAGCCCGACGTTGAGCCGCAGCATGCCCTCGGTCACGCCCATGTCGGCGCGGGTTTCAGGGCCAACGCCGTGGTGGGTGGAGGATGCCGGGTGGCACATCAGCGAGCGCGAGTCGCCGATGTTGTTCGAAATGTCGACGAGCTTCAGCGCATCGAGCAGTGCGTGTGCCTGTGCCCGCCCGCCATCGAGTTCGAGGCTGAAGATCGTGCCGCCTGCCTTCATCTGCTTGAGCGCCAGCGCGTGCTGCGGGTGGCTGGGCAAATATGGATAGAGCAGGCGCGGCACACGCGGCTCGACAAACTGCGCGACTTTCAGCGCGTTCTCGCTCTGGCGGCGAATGCGCAAGTCCAGCGTCTCAAGCCCTTTGAGCACGACCCAGGCATTGAATGGGGCGATGTTCGGACCGGTGTTGCGCTGGAAGGGCAGCAGCTTGCTGTTGATAAACTCGGCCGATCCGCAAACCGCGCCGGCGAGAACACGGCCCTGCCCGTCCATCATCTTGGTTGCGGAATAAGCAACGACGTCAGCCCCGAAATCGAGCGGGCGCTGCAGCGCGCTGGTGGCGAAGGCGTTGTCCACGACTGTGGTGATGCCATGCGCGCGGGCGAGGGTGCACACGAACTCCAGATCGACCACATCCATCGTCGGGTTCGCCGGGCTTTCGAAGAAGAACACTTTGGTATTGGGCCGGATCGCGGCTTCCCACGCGGCGTTGTCGGAAGCATCGATGGTGGTGCCGGTTATGCCGAAGCGCGGCAGCAGGTTGTCGATCAGCCAGCGGCACGAACCGAACGCGGCTTTGGCGGCGACCACATGGTCCCCTGCGGAAAGCTGGCAGAGCAGAGCCGTGGTCATCGCCGCCATGCCGCTCGCCTGCGCACGGCAGGCTTCCGCGCCTTCGAGCAGCGCGATGCGTTCTTCCAGCATGGCAACGGTGGGGTTCTGCAGCCGCGAATAGGTCATGCCGTCTTCTTCGCCCGCAAAGCGCGCGGCGACGGTGGCGGCATCGTCGTAGGTGTAGCCCGAAGTCAGGAACAGCGCCTCAGACGTCTCGCCCATTTCCGAACGCCAAGTGCCGCCGCGCACGGCCTGCGTTGCGGGACGCCATTGGGCGGTGATCGAGCGGTCCTGTCCGGTGGTGCGTTTCATGGGGCAGAGCCTTAGATTCGCGCGTGGCTCGGTGCAAGCCGCGCCATTGCCCTTGCGGGCGCAACTGGCGTATGGGCGCGCGGCTTATGACGCTGATTTCTCGCAGCCCCGCCCGCTTCTCCCAAGATCGCGATCCGCACGTGTGGATCATCGCGATCACGCTGGGCTTCCTCGTGCTTGTGCTGAACCGGCTGGCGATCCCCTCGAAAACGATGTTCGACGAGATCCACTACTTGCCCGCTGCCCGGCGACTGATCGACCTGACCAAGCGGCTCAACCCGGAACATCCGCTGCTCGCCAAGGAATTTCTTGCGCTGAGCATGCGGTTCGTTGGCGATACGCCGTTCGGCTGGCGTCTGCCGAGCGCGTTGCTGGGCACCATCGGGCTCTATGCGAGTATGCGCGCGATGTGGTGGGCAAGCCTTTCGCGCGCCGCGACCTTGATGTTCGGCCTGCTTCTGGCGACGAATTTCATCTGGTTCGTGCTGAGCCGGATCGCCATGCTCGATATGACGATGGCTAGCATGATGGCGCTGGGGTTCTGGCAGGGCACGCTCGCTTGGCGGCGCGGTAAACGCCTGCATCTGGCGCTGTGCGGGGTGTTTCTCGGGCTTTCATTGGGCGCCAAATGGAACGGCGCGCCGCTGCTTGTGCTGCCCGGGCTGTTGTTCGCGTGGGACCGCTGGTTTGCGCTGTCGGGGCGGCGCAAAGCGTTTCTGACCGCGCGCAACGTCGGGCCCATTCCGGGTGTTTCGCTGCTGGAGGCCGCGGTCTGGCTCGGCCTCGTCCCGCTCGTCATCTATTTCGCGACCTTTGCGCCCGCCTTCTTCTACAAGGTCCAACCGCTCACGCTTTCAGGCCTGATCCCGTGGCAGGGCTACATGCTCAAATTGCAGGACAGCGTGGTGAAGCCGCACCTCTACATGAGCCGCTGGTGGCAGTGGGTGTTGAACATCCGCCCCATCTGGTTCTTCTACGAAAAGTGGGACGGCGCGCAGCGCGGAGTGCTGATGATCGGCAATCCGGTCACGATGCTCGCCGGGCTGCCCGCGTTGCTGCTCTGCGCCTGGGCCGGCGTGATGCGGCGCGACCGGCTGCGCGGCGGTGTCGTTGTACTCTATGTGATGGCGCTGGTGTTCTGGGCGCTCAACGGCAAGCCGGTTCAGTTCTACTACCACTATGCGCTCGCAAGCGTGTTCCTGATGGCTGCGTTGGCGCTGGTGCTGGCGCAGTGGTGGGAGCGGCGGCGTCGCTGGCCCGGGGCGCTGGTGGTGGTGCTGTCAGGCATGATGTTCATCGGGTTCTACCCGATCCTCTCCGCCGGCGCGCTGGCAGGGAAAAGCTCCTTTCAAGTCTACACCTGGCTCAGGAGCTGGCGGTGAGGGGCATGACCCTCTCCGTCTGATCCGGAGGGGGATAGTCAGTACTTGCCCCAGACGAACTTGCTCGAAAGCGCGAAGTTCCACACCGAACCCACGACAATCCCTACGATTGCCGCCGGATAGGCATGGAAGCCCATGCGCATCAGTGCGGCGCCCGCGCCGACATTGGCGAGCAGGCCGACCGAGCAGGTCATCGCGAACTTGGCCCAGCCGCGCAGTAGCGGCACAAAGCCGCGCAGGCGCTTGTCGGCATATGTCAGCTCATTGTTGAGCATGAAGTTGAAGCTCATCGCCACGACGGCCGCAGAAGTCTGGGCAATGATGAACTCCGTCTGCGCCGACCAGTTGCTGTAGAGCACTTCCTGGCCCAGCGCGGAGAGCACCGAGGCCAGCACGGCCATATGCACGATCACGCCGAGGCCGCCGATCGTGCCGAACAGCGCAAAGCGCGTCGGAATGATGCGGCCGAGCCACTTGTCGTAGAGACCGATCAGAAACTCGAACACCACAGTGCGATCAAGCTTGGATTCGCCTTCGGCGCGGGCGGCAAAATTCAATGGGAACTCCTTGACCCTGAGCGGCGCATCGACCGTCGCCAGGATATCGAGCAGGATCTTGAAGCCCACGCCCGAAAGCCGATGCGCATCCGCGCGCAGCGTCTCGGCGCGGAGCATGAAGTATCCGCTCATCGGATCGGAAAGCTGCACGCCGGTCACGCGCCGTGCGATGCGGTTGGCAAGGCCCGAGGCCTTGACCCGGTCGGGCCGACCCCAAGCTTCGGTGCTCGCGCCCTCGGCAAAGCGTGAGGCATAGGCGACATCGTAGTCGCCGCTCATGACCGCCTCGTACATTCCGGGCAGCAGTGCGGGATCATGCTGGTGATCGGCGTCCATTACCGCGACCACGGGAGCGGCGGTGGCGCACATGCCTTCGATCGCGGCAGAGGCCAGGCCGCGTCGGCCAATCCGCTCCAGCACGCGCACGCGCGGATCGTCGCGGCCGATGCGGCGCGCCTCTTCGGCGGTGCCGTCGGGGCTGTTGTCGTCGACGAAGATCGCTTCCCAAGCGATGCCCTGAAGCGCGGCGTCAAGCCGCTCGACCATGGGCGCAATGTTCTTGCGTTCGTTGAACGTGGGCAGGATGACAGCGAGCTGAAGCATGACCGGCGCGCTTACAGCCTTGCGAGCACCGCGTCACCAATTTCTGTCGTGCCCGCGCTTCCGCCCAGATCGCGGCCCAGCACGCCATCGGAAAGCGTGCGCGCCACGGCAGCTTCGATGCGGTCTGCGGCATCGGCAAGACCAAGCGAATGGCGCAGCAGCATGGCGGCGGAAAGGATCGTGGCGATCGGATTGGCGAGGCCCTTGCCGGCAATATCCGGGGCCGAGCCGTGGATCGGCTCATAGAGCCCGAACGTGCCGTACTGCGTCTGCCGCGCGCCGAGCGAGGCCGAGGCGAGCAGGCCGATCGACCCGACGCACATGCTGGCCTGATCGGAGAGGATATCGCCGAACAGGTTCCCGGTAACGACAACATCGAATTGCCCCGGGCTCTTCACCAGCTGCATCGCGGCGTTATCGACATACATGTGTTCGAGCGCGACATCGGGGTACTCGGCGCTCACTTCGATCACCACATCCCGCCATAGCTGCGAAGTTTCGAGCACATTGGCCTTGTCGACCGAGCACAGCCGGCCGTTTCTTCCTTGCGCGGCGCGGAACCCGATATGCGCGATGCGGCGCACTTCGCTCTCGCTGTACGACATGATGTCATACCCTTCGCGCTCGCCCGAAGCGGTGGTGCGGAAGCCCTTCTCACCGAAATAGACGTCGCCGTTGAGCTCGCGCACGATCAGAAGATCAATTGCGGAGGCGACTTCGCTGCGCAGTGCGGAGTGACCCTCAAGGCCGGCAAAGACTTTGGCCGGGCGCAGATTGGCGAACAAGGTCAGCGCCTTGCGCAGGCCAAGGATCGCCTGCTCGGGCCGCAGGTGCCGCTCCAGCGAATCGCAGGAGGGATCACCCACAGCGCCGAACAGGATCCCGTCCGATGCTTCGGCGATGGCGAGCGTTTCGGGGGGCAACGGATGGCCAGTTGCGTGATAGGCCGCGCCGCCGACGAGAGCATCGGCGCGGTCGATCGGCAATTCCAAGGCGTCGAGCACGCGCAGCGCCTCGTGCGTGACTTCGGGGCCGATGCCATCGCCTGGCAAGACTGCAATCTTCATGGAACTATCCTCAAGCCATCAATTCTCGGTGCCGCCGATCCGCCTCAGCCGATCGAGCAGGATCGCGCGCGCCGCCATACCATCGCGGCGCGGATCGGCAAGCAGGCGGTTGCCGATGGCCAGGCCTTGCCGATCGAGCCGCGCGATCAGGCGGTCCCACGGCTCGTCCGGTGGCGGGGCGGGCGCATTTCCATAGCCCAGTTCGCGCAGCAGAAGCACTTCGAATGCCGCCAGTGCGCGCGCCCAGCCCCGCGCCGAGGGCGCATGGCAGATCGCATCGAGCAGCGCTTCGAGCGCGCTGTGGAGCGGGGGAAAGGGCTGGCCTTCGGGCAGTGTCAGCGCAGTAAGTGTTGTGGCCCAGCCGATTCCCGCGCTGGCGAGCGGTTCGGCCAGCCAAGGGCCCCGGCTGGTGACAAGTTCGAGGCGGACCGAAGCAAGCTGGCTGTCGGATCGTGCGCGAAGTTCGGCCTCGACGAGATTGCCAGGGATCAGCACCGGCCGCAGCGTGCGGCCGCGCGCACCCGCTACATAGCCGGCCACAAGGCCATGATCGGCTGTGAGCAGGCGAACTACTGCGCCATGCTCGCCGTGCGCGCGCGCGGCGCAGAGAATAGCGGGGGCGCGGATCAGCATGTCAGGGCAGTTGTGCGGCTTATCGCGGTCCGCCGCAAGCGGCCAGAATGGTTGGTGGAATCCCCGTTGGATCTGAGAGCGATCTGGAGTACTTTGCATCCATGAAGCAGCTTTTCCAGCATGCCGCCATTACGGATGGGGTGACGGTTCGCGTCGCGGTGAACTTCCTGCCTGAGCAGTCGCGCGTCGAGGCGGGCAAGTGGTTCTGGGTCTATCACATCCGGATCGAGAACGGCGGCGATCAGCCGGTGCGCCTCCTGACACGCCACTGGCGCATCACCGACGGGCGCGGCCTGATCAACTTTGTCGACGGCGATGGCGTTGTGGGCGAGCAGCCCCTGCTCGCACCGGGCGCTGCGCACGACTATGTGTCCGGCTGTCCGCTCGGCACGCCGCATGGCAGCATGGAAGGGCACTACACGATGCAACGGGCCGATGGCTCGATGATCGATGTGGCGATACCCTATTTCCCGCTCGCCGCCCCGGCCACGGCGAATTAGGTCTGCGGCATAAGCCATGAAGCGGACCCATCTGCCGCTCAACGGCCTGCGCGTGCTGGACGCAGCGGCGCGGCATCTCTCGTTCACCCGCGCCGCTGACGAACTGGCGGTGACCCCGGCGGCGGTCGGCCAGCAAATCCGCGCGCTGGAAGATCTGCTTGGCGTGGTGCTGTTCCGCCGCACGACCAAGGGGCTCGTCCTCACCGACGAGGCCAGCGCCGGGCTCGATGCGATCCGCGAAGGCTTCCTGCGCTTCGAGGAAGGCGTGCAGGCAATGCAGGCGGGACAATCGAGCCATGTCTACACCGTGGCGTGCCCGCGCGATTTCTTTGCGACGTGGCTGTCCCCGCGCCTCGCGGCGTTCCGCACGGCCAATCCTGCCATGCGCTTCGCACTGGTGGGCACCGATGGTGATATCGATTTTACCGAGGCAAATCTCAATCTTGCGGTGCGCTGGGCTGAAGGCCCCGGTGACCTTGAAGGGATCGCCCTGGGCGAGCCGCTAACCCAGATCATCGGCGCTCCCGGTGCTGGCCCAGGTTCAGGCGAGGATGCGCCGTGGATTGGCTGGCCGGGTGACCCCGCGCCCGAGGGTGAGGCGCGCGAGACGCAGTTTTCGGTCGGTGATGCCGGCACCGCGATCAGCGCAGCGGCAGCCGGTCTCGGCAAGGCACGCGTACCGGCCATGCTGGCGGAAGGGGCGATTGCCTCCGGCCGGGTTGCCGCCCTTGGGCCGCCAGAGCCGGGCCGCAGGGCCTATTGGCTCGTCGCGCCGCTGCCGCAATGGCGGCAGAAAAAAGTCAGGGCACTGGTGGCCGCCCTGACCGAGGCCACCGCTTGACTCTGCGCTGCCCCCTATAAGGGCCGCAGCGCACACCTGACCGTAACATCCGATCCGATCAGGAAATTCGGTACTTTCGGCCCAATTCAACCGACCGCTATTGAGAGGGTGTTAACCCCCATAGTCGTAAACCGCCGCGATGGTATTTGGCGGTTCTCTTCCCGGTTTGCGCGCGCGAGTGCAACGCTGGCTGCGCTGCAGCTCCAGCAGCCTGCGCCGCCTTGGCCGCCATTGGCGGCAGCGGCCGGGCGATGCCTTCACCCATGCTTATGCGATAAGCGTGTCGCACCGCGCGCCACTGCTCTACCTTGTGGTCATCTTCAACACCTCGCTGATCTCGCTGCGCTTCCTTGGCACGGCCCCTCTCGTACTTATCGCTTTCGCCCCGGCCATGGCCATCCTGGCGGGGTTTCGCGCGCTCTATTGGCGACCCTCCCGCGTGGCGCGTCGGCCGGTTGACCTATTGCGACAGGATCTCCAGGCGATGGGACGGCTCGGCGGTTGGGCCGCGCTTCTGATCGTGGCGTGGTCGTTGGCGCTCTATCCTTATGGTGATGTCAGCCAGCGCGCGCTGATCCACTTCGTGATGGCCGTCACGATGTTTTCCGCGATCCTTGGCATGGCCTATTCTCCGCAGACCGCGCTCCGCCTCGCGATGGCGTTCACTTTGCCGTGGAGCCTGTTCCTTCTGGTGACCGGGCAACCGAACGCGGTGTTCATCACGCTGGTGCAGCTCTTCGTAACCGGCATTCTGCTGGCGATGACGCATGCCCAGCACCGTGATTTCGTGCGGCTCGAACTGTCACGCCAGCTTCTGGTGCGGCGTGAGGAGCAGACTGCCGAACTGGCCAGCGCCCATTACCGGCAGGCGACAGTCGACCACCTGACCGGGGGCAAGAACCGCCGCGCCATCCTTGCCTGCCTTGAGGAGCATCTGGACGGGCCCGAAGGCGCGGCGCGGCCGTGGCTTGCTCTGTTCGATCTCGATGGATTCAAACACATCAACGATACGTATGGGCATGCCGCAGGCGATCATGTTCTGCGCACGGTCAGCATGCGAATCGGCTTGGCCCGGGGCGTTACTGCGCATGGGCGGCTTGGTGGAGACGAGTTCGCGATCCTCTTCGACGCCGACTTTGATACGGATGCGGTGTTGGCAGCGGCGCGCACGCTCTCATCCGAGATTCGTGAACCCATCAGCCATAATGGTGCCACGCTGAGGTTGTGCGGCTCCATGGGGTTGCACCGGGTTCAGGGGCCGTCGGTTTCCACCTGCCTCGAACGCGCCGACGCCGCGCTCTACAAGGCCAAGGAGCTCGGTGACGGGGCCATCGTGCCGTTCGGTCCCAACGACGAGATCGAACTGCAGCGCCGGATCGCGGTCACGCGGCAGTTCAACGATTGCGCACTGCAGGACCGCTTGCGGCTGCTCTACCAGCCGATCTTCGACTACCGGACAATGCGGGTGGTCGGCATGGAAGCGCTCGCCCGCTGGTCGCCCGATGGCATCGAATGGCAGACGCCGGGCGAATTCCTTCCGGTCGCGGACGCTACCGGGCGCACGGGCGAACTCACTCGCCTGGTGCTCGCGCGGGCGCTGGCAGAGTGCCGGCCACGGGAAACCGGGCTTGAGGTTTCCATCAATCTTGCCGCGCGAGATGTGGTCCGGGAAGGGCTGGCCGAGACGATAGCCGCGATCGTTGCGGAGGCGGGTGAAGATCCCTCCTCGGTCGTGCTCGAAGTAACCGAACGCTCGCTCCAGCTCGATCCCAAACGCGCCGCCGCGCAGCTTCACGCCTTCCGCGCGATAGGCTTTCGCATCGCGCTCGACGATTTCGGAGCCGGATGGTCGAGCCTTTCGCAACTCCGCGACCTGCCATTTGACCGGATCAAGCTTGACCGCGTGCTCGCCGGTGCGCTCTCAACCGACCCTGGTGCACGGGCTGTAACCGGAATGATCGTCGCGTTGGCGTGGCAACTCGGCATCGGCTGCTCGATCGAAGGCGTGGAGACCGAGCCGCAAGCCGTCGCGGCCCGCGCGCTCGGCGTTCACCTCATGCAGGGCTATTATTTTGGCCGTCCCGAAGCGGCTGAAACAGCGCTCAGCGCCTACAAGCGCTTCGTCGCCTGATGGCGTATGAACTCTAGCAATGCGCGTCGGGGAAGGTGACCTCGCGCCGTGCACCTGGCGGGTTGATGCGGCGGAATAGCCGCCCATGTTCGCTCCACAGTACCAGCAGCAGGGTTGATATCCCGCAGCCCAGAAAGGCCAACGCCAGCGGCCGCGCGGTGCCGTCATAGGCAAAGCCGAACACAATCCCGAGGCCTGAGCCGATCACCATGCGCAGGAACGCCTGCACTGAACTTGCCGCGCCTGCCATATGCGGGAAAGCTTGCAGCGAGATCGAGCCGAAGTTGGCGCCGATGAAGCCAACCATGCAGATGTTGATCGCCATGACCGGCATGAATTCGACAAGAGATTCGTGCGGTCTGCCGGCCAGCCAGACTTGGAGGGCACTCAGCAGGATCGAGACGAGCACTGCCGTATGCGAAACCCGCCGCGCACCGAACCGCTCGACGATCCGTGAATTGAAGAAGCTGGCAAAGGCCATGCACAGCGCTGTCGCACCGAAGATCAGCGGGAACATCGTGCCCGCTCCGAAATGCTCGCCGACCAGTTGCTGCGACGAGTTCACGTAGCCGAACAGCGCCCCCATGATGAGGCCGGCCCCGACCACATACCCGAACGAGGATCGATCCGAAGCGGCGGTGATCATGTTGGTCGCGATCGTGACTGGCTGGATCGGCTGGCGATGGGCGGGGTCGAGTGTCTCCTCCAGCCGCAGCGCCACCCACAGCGCAACTACCAGCGACATGGCGGCAAGCAGTGCGAAGATCCAGCGCCAGCCGGCCACCAGCAGCACCGCCTGCCCGATGGTCGGTGCGACCATCGGCACGAGCATGAAAATCACAGAGATGGTCGACATCTGCCGCGCCATGGCATCGCCGCCGTGGCGATCGCGGATGATCGCGCTTGGCAGCACGGATAGTCCAGCGCTGCCGATGGCCTGTGCTGCGCGCAAGGCGAGCAGCGTCGTGAAATCCTGCACGAGCGCGCAGCCGATCGAGAGCAAGAGATAGAGCGCAAGGCTCACGAGCAGCACCGGACGGCGGCCATAGCGATCGGCCAACGAGCCGGGGATCAGCGCGCCAAGCCCTGCTGCGATCAGGAACACGCCCACCACCAGCTGGCGCTGGTTGGGATCGGTGACTTTCAGATCATGCGCGATTTGGCCGAGTGCGGGGAGCATGGCATCGATTGCCAGCGCCTGCAGCGCCATCGTCATGGCCATGAGCACAATGAATTCGCGCGGCCCCATGCCGCGGGTGGCTTGCGCCGAAAGGTTGACCGTTGAAGGGGAGGACATAGCGCCAGCCTATATGCATATCGGCGTGCTGTTCCCAGCGCTTTATGTTGCACTGCGAAAAGGGGTAGGATGCTGCGCATGCCAGCCGCGCCTTCGCCAGATCCCGATGATGAAGAGACCGCAACCGGGCTGCGTAAGGTCATCCATATCGACATGGATGCGTTTTTCGCCAGCGTGGAGCAGCGCGATAATCCGGCGCTGCGCGGAAAGCCCGTAGCGGTGGGCGGTTCCTCCGCGCGCGGGGTGGTCGCCGCGGCGAGCTATGAAGCGCGGGTCTTCGGGGTGCGCTCAGCCATGCCCTCGGTGCGCGCGGCGCGGCTGTGCCCCGATCTCATTTTCTGTCCGCCGCGCTTCGAGGTTTACAAGGCGGTCTCGCGCCAGATTCGCGCGATTTTCCTGCACTACACGCCGCATGTCGAACCGCTCTCGCTCGACGAGGCCTATCTCGATGTGACCGACGACTTGCGCGGGATCGGTTCGGCGATGCGCATCGCCGAGTTGATCCGGCAGCGCATCCGCGCCGAAACCGGCCTCACCGCCAGTGCGGGCGTGTCCTACAACAAGTTCCTTGCCAAGCTGGCGAGCGATCAGAACAAGCCCGATGGCCTCTGCGTTATCCGGCCCGGAGAGGGCACGTCGTTTGTCGCGCGGCTGCCGGTGGCGCGCTTCCACGGGGTTGGCCCGCGCGGCGCCGAAAAGATGGCCGCGCTCGGCATAGTGACTGGCGCCGATCTCGCGGGGCGTGATCTGGCTTTCCTGCGCACCCATTTCGGTAGCCAGGCGGACTATCTCTACCGCGCGGCCCGGGGCATCGACCTTCGCCGAATTCGCGCCGACCGCCCGCGCAAATCGGTGGGCGGGGAGCGAACGTTCGAGCGCGATATCGCCACCGGCCCCGCGCTGCGCGAGGCGCTGGAGCGGATCATCGGAATCGTATGGGAACGGATCGAGCGCAGCGGCGCAAAGGGACGCACCGTCACGCTCAAGCTCAAGGACACCGATTTCCAGACGATTACCCGCGCGCGCTCACAAGTTGCGGCGGTGGCGGATGAGGCGGAGTTTGCTGCGCTTGCCCGTGCGCTTCTCGACAGTGTGCTGCCCTTGCCGCAGCCGGTGCGGCTGATGGGCCTCACGCTGTCGGCGCTGGAAGGAGTCGCGCCCGCTGTAACCGTGAACGACGCCGGACAGGGTACGTTACCCTTCTGACTCCTGCCATCGGTGCCACAGTGCCAAGCTCGAATGGACAGTGGTTCCAGCCGTTTCGGGTAATGAATCGAGGCTGAAGAAAGCGGCTTCGGCAATCTCGCGTCCGTCGGCCCGGGGCTCGCCGAACGTCTGCCCGGCAACGAGTTCGACGCGGTTGCGCCAGCCACCGGGCATCACGCGCAAGTCGGTGGTGATCCAAGTTGCGTTCAGCAACACGCAGCCGGTTTCCTCGGCCAGTTCACGTGCGGCGGTGGTGGCCGGGTCCTCGCCGCGGGAAAGCCCGCCGCTGGGCAGCAGCCAGCGCCCCGGGAGATGATAGCTGTGGCGAACCAGCAGGACGCGTCCCGCCGCATCGAAGGCCAGAATGTGGCATCCACGCACCTCGCGGCGCAGCAGGCCCCAAAGGCGCAACCGGAGCGGTTGACCGAGCCGCAGTAACGTGCGGTGGATCGGGGCCGGGATATGGCCGAACATTCTCGCGGCCCCGATCTGGATCAGCCGAGAATCGAGCTCAGGAACCATACCCGCTGCTGGGCCTGGTCGGTCCAATCATCCGACATGCCATCGGTGGCGTTGTCGCCCGCCTCGCCGGCTGCGGCCTTGGCGGCACGGATGCGCTCGACCAGCTTCGCGTTGTCGTCGCGCAAGA
>CANFIV010000006.1 GCA_947446935.1 Sphingomonadaceae bacterium
CCGCGCTCGCTCTGCAGCGGATCGAGGCCTTGCGCGGGCATGTCGAAGCGCTCGACCGCGTGCGCCGCTCGCTCGATCCAAAAGCGCCGCTGGCGCGGGGCTATGTGCTGGTGACAGGCGCGGACGGGCACCTGATCCGTTCGCGGGCAGTGGCGGCGGGGCATAGCCTGCTGCATCTCGAATTCTCCGATGGCGTGCTCGATGCAAGGCCCGCGTCTGCCACCACTCCTGCTCCGGCCCCAGCTTCTGCCCCTGCTTCTGCGCCGCGCGGCGTGCCAAGATCGCGCCCGTCTGGTTCGGGCGATGCGCAACCGAAATTGCTTTGAGTCGCGCAAACCACTAGATTGCCCGTCATGTTGATGAACTCTGACAATCGCCTCGCGCGTCTTCACTACCTGCCCAGCCACTTCCGCCAGATCAGTGGCGGAGACCACGTCCTCTGCGCGGTGAGCGGCGAGCGCATCGGGCTCGACCTGCTGCGCTATTGGAGTGTGGAGCGGCAGGAGGCCTACGCCAGCGCCGAAATCGCCACGCGCCGTCTACTCGGCGAAGCGTGACGCCCACCGGCCGCAGCCGGGCTGTGCTTCGCATGGCCCTTGCGGCTGGCGTGGTGCTTTCGTCTTGCGGAGCAAGCGCCGGGCCTGTTGCGCCGGCTCCTCCCCCGGGCCCGAAACCGATTCAAGAGGCCGTTTCGAATCAGGCTGCCCCTGTTCAGACCGCCCCTATTCAGACCGTCGTGGGCGGCATCAAATACGTCGGCAAGCTGACGCAAGGTGGCTGGCTGCGCGGTGTCGCGCCGTCCGGCACTCGCTCGGTGACGCTCGATGGCGCGCCCTTGGCGCTCGCGCCGGACGGTACGTTCTTCGCCGCGTTCGATCGTGATGCGCCGCCGTCGCTGCAGCTTGCGGTGACTGGAGCCGATGGCTTCGGACTGGCATTGCCGCTGACCATCGCTCCGCGCAGCTGGCGCATCGAATCGATCAACGTCGCCAAGCGGCCCGGTGCGATGCCCGATGCCGCATTCCGCGAACGTCGCGCCGCCGAGCTGGCGCAGATCGGCGCGGCCCGTGCCAAGGGCAGCGATGGGGGCGGCTGGCGCCAGTCTATGATCTGGCCGGCGGCGGGGCGCATTTCCGGAGTGTTTGGAGCGCAGCGCATCTATCGCGGGGAGCCCGGAGCCTATCACGCCGGGGTGGACCTCGCCGCGCCGGCCAGCGCGCCAATCGTGGCCCCGGCCGATGGCGTGGTGGTGCTGGCGGCGGCGGAGCCCTTCACGCTGGAAGGGCATCTCCTGATCGTGGATCACGGCATGGGGCTTGCTTCGGCGTTCCTGCACTGCTCCGATCTGGTGGTGCATTTGGGCGACAGCGTAGTCCAGGGGCAACTGCTGGGCCATGTCGGCATGACCGGCCGCGCTACGGGCCCCCATTTGCATTGGGCGCTGACTTGGCACGGTCGGCGGCTCGATCCGCAGCTTTTTGCGCCAGCCGTGCGCTGAAGATTTCCAATTCGCGCACGATTATTACGCAAGTGGGGTATTCCCTCAGCGAAAATTATTGATCAGCCACATTGGATGTAATTTCCGGTCCAGCGCTGCAATTCTGCGAGTTTGTGCAAGCGTTGCAAGCGCCGGACAGTGTGTTGCACTCCCGCCACATATGGGTGGCGAATTACCGACAGCACGAAGAACGGCCTTCCAAGAGCCCCGGTTTCTCTAGCACTAAGGCCTATCGTTCCGCGCAATATGAGCGCCATCTGCCATGCCCGGCGAAGATCGGGTGGTTGCGGGTGGGGCAATCTGGAACATCTTCCGGTGGCCGTCGATCGACAGGCCGCCCATTGAAGGGACTAGACACGTGAAGACCATCAAGCTTTCCTCGCTTCATGCGGGTGCTGCGCCGTTTGCGCTTGCGCTCGCGCTCATTTCGACTGCCGCCGCCGCTCAGACCGACCCGCAAGCCGCACCGCAGGCTGCCGACGCAGCAGCGCCTGAGCCGGTGATCGTGGTGACGGGTTCGCGCATCGAACGGCCCGACCTTACCGCATCGAGCCCGGTTTCTATCGTGGGCGCTGACGCCATCAAGCAGGTCAACACCGTCACCGTTGAGCAGATCCTCTCGGTCAACCCGCAGTTTGCAGCCGGCACCACCGGTGCCAGCAACAACCCGGGCGATGGTTCGGCCACGCTCGACCTGCGTGGCCTCGGCTCGCAGCGTACCCTCGTGCTGATGAACGGCAAGCGCCTCCCGCTTTACGACACCACGGGTTCGGTCGACGTCAACCAGATCCCGACCGCGCTGATCAAGAACGTTCAGGTCCTCACCGGCGGCGCTTCGGCGGTCTATGGTTCGGACGCTGTGACCGGCGTCGTCAACTTCGTACTCGACGACAAGTTCACCGGCCTGACGATGGACGGCGGCGCGCAGATCACCGGCAAGGGCGATGGCGCTCTTTACGACGGTAGCCTGACCGCTGGGTTCAATGTCGGCGAACGTGGCCACTTCATCATTTCGGCCAACTATGCCAAGCGCCGGGGTGTCAAGTATGGTGAGCGCAGCTTCAGCAACACCGTGCTGTGCTCGAGCGACAACGTATCGTTCTGCGGTTCGTCCAACACGTATCCCACTGCGTTCGACGTTCCTAAGCTTCTCGACGACGCCGGCAACACTTTGGCCGGCGGCCGCCTCCAGGTCCAGCCGGACGGCACGCTGAGCAACAACGTCAGGGGTTACAATTACAACCCGGTCAACTACGCGCAGGTGCCCTTCGAGCGCTATGGCGTGACCGCGCTGTGGAACTACGACCTGACCGACGGCGTGGAACTCTACGGCTGGGGTTCATACCAGCACGTCAAGGTCGTGACGACGCTCGCACCGACCGCGACTGCCGGCTTTACCTTCAATCTCGATCCCTCGAACCCGCTGCTCACCTCCGACGAGCGCAACGCGTTCTTCAACACCGAAGCCAACCCCAATCTTGCCATCAACGAAGATGGCACCTCGACCATCGGCATCCGTCGCCGCATGATCGAAACCGGTGGCCGTATCGAAGAGCACTCCAGCAAGACCTACCAGATCCTCGGCGGTCTGCGGGGCAACATCGGTTCGAACTGGAACTGGGATGCTTCGGTTCAGTATGCCGAAGTCAAGAAGTTCCAACTTCTGCGCAACGACCTTTCCTACAATGCGCTTTCCCAGGCACTGGACGTGGTTGCTGGTCCGGGCGGCTCGGCCATCTGCCGCGACGCTGCGGCCCGCACCGCAGGCTGCGTTCCGCTCAACCTGTTCGTGGTCAACGGTATCACGCCGCAGGCGCTGTCCTATGTCCTGCGCAATGCGACTCAGGATAACAAGACCACGCAGTTTGTCGCTGAAGCCAGCATTTCGGGCGACCTCGGTTTCCTCCAAAGCCCGCTGGCCTCGAAGCCCGCGGCCATTTCGGTCGGTGGCGACTACCGCCGTGAAACCGCCGATACGCTGGTCGACGATGCCTATGCCTCTGGCGACCTGATCTATTACGGGCAGGGCTTCTCGATCCGCAACAAGGGCTACAACGTCAAGGAAGCCTACGTCGAGTTCAAGATGCCGCTCATCCAGGACAAGCCGTTCTTCCGTGCGCTCGATATCGAGGCTGGCTATCGCTATTCCGACTATTCGACCTCCGGCGGGGTCAGCGCCTACAAGGTTGGCGGCGACTGGAGCCCGATCGAAGGGCTGAAGCTGCGTGCCAACTACCAGCGCTCGGTGCGCGCGCCGAACGTCTACGAGCTGTACCTCCCGGTTGTGGCCGGGACTGGCAGCCTCGGCACCGATCCCTGCGCCGGCCCCGGCGTTTCGGCTTCGGTGGCGGCGATCTGCGTGGCGCAGGGCGCACCGCAATCCTCGATCGGCGGTATCCCGGAGCCGATCGCCGGGCAGGTCAACGCCTTCTTTGGTGGCAACCCCAGCCTGAAGGCGGAAAAGTCCGACACGATCACGGTGGGTGCGGTCATCGAACCCAGCCAGGTTCGCGGCCTTTCGCTGACGGTCGATTACTATGACATCAAGATCAAGGACGCGATCTTCCAGGCGCCCATCTCGGTGATCATCAACCAGTGCTTCAATGTTGAAAAGGATGCGAATGGCGCGTCCTGCAAGGGCATTCACCGCAACCACCTCGATGGATCGCTCAGCGGCGATACCACCATCGGCGTGCCTTCGACTTATGCCAACGTGGGTTCGATCCGCGCTCGCGGCGTCGATTTCGGCTTCAACTACCGCCACGGCTCGCATGACGCGTTCCACTATGCCTTCAATTTTATGGGCACCTACCAGTGGAAGAACAACACCGAGATTGGCGGTTCGCTGATCGAATGCGCTGGCCTGTTCGGGGCGGATTGCGATACGCCGACGCCGCACTGGAAGCACACCGCCAACCTCAGCTTCGGCTGGAAGTCGGTTGCGTTCAACACCCGCTGGCGCCTGATTGGTTCGACCAACCAGGACAAGTCGACCAGCATTCTCACGAAGCACATCGATACGGTGAGCTACATCGACGAAACGATGAACATCGATGTGAACGAGAAGTTCTCCTTCTCGCTCGGCGTGCTCAACCTGTTCGACAAGACGCCGCCGATCGTGGGTGACACCAGCGGTGCCACTTCGACCGGAGGCAGCACGTTCCCGACCGTCTATGACGTGCTCGGCCGCAGCGTGTTCGCACGGGTCAGCGCCAAGTTCTGATCCTTCGGGACCGGCACAAAAGCAGGATGGGGCCGGATCGCAAGATCCGGCCCCTTTCCTTTGGGTTTCCGCCAGTGCGAACGGGGCCTGCGGGAAACCTCCACCCCCCGCTTGTTCGCTGACTGCCGCTGATGGCGGTCAATCCGGATCTTGTTTCGCGCCAGCCAGTAACCATTTGGGCCTCATGGGCGAATACCAGCGCATTGGAGCTGTGCCGCGTTGCACAGCAGGGCCCAATCCGGGGCGCCAAGTCTGTGCCAGCCCCCGCACTCCCCAGGTCGTGCAATGAAGGTCGGAATACCCATGATGACGCTTTTCGGTAAGGATCTCGTTCGCTCGCTGGTGCTGGGCTTCGCGCTTGGCTCGGCCGCGATGGCGCTCACGTTCGGGGCTGACACGGCACACGCGGCACCGGTTGCTGCCGTGGCGGAGGCCGGACGATGAACCGCGCCCGCGTGTTCCTGACTGCCGCCGCCGCCATGATGGCGTCGTCCTGCCTCCAGCCCGCACAGGCCGAAGCCGTGGTTTCCGCGCCCGAAGCCTCGATCAAGGCCAGCGAGGCCAAGGGCCTCAAAACTGCGGTTTTCGCGGGCGGATGCTTTTGGGGTATGGAGGCCGTCTTCAGTCATGTGAAGGGCGTGACCAGTGTGGTCTCTGGCTTCGAAGGCGGCAAGCGTGCCGATGCACACTATGAAACCGTGAGCTCCGGCACGACCGGTCACGCCGAGTCGGTGCGGATCACCTACGACCCCGCTGTCGTGCGCTATGACCAGTTGCTGCAGGTGTTTTTCGGAGTCGCCAGCGACCCCACCCAGCTCAACCAGCAATATCCTGATACCGGTACCCAGTATCGCAATGCGATCGTGCCGCAGAGCGCCGAGCAGACACGGGTGACCGCACGGTATCTGGCGCAGCTCAAGGCGCTGAATCTCTGGAAGAAGCCGATCGTCACTGCAATCGAGCCCAATCGCGGGTTTTTTCCTGCAGAGGACTATCATCAGGATTTCGCGCTGAAAAATCCGAATCATGGCTATATCCGGATGTGGGATGTTCCCAAGGTCGCCTCCCTCAAGCGAACATTCCCGCAGCTGTGGAAGGCCACTTTCACCCAAGGGTAGAACTCGCGCGGCCCCGCTGATCGTGCGGTCGATTTGCGCTTGGCCGCACGAGCGCCTATCTGTGCACCATGGGCGGCCACCACAACCATCACGACTTTGCCGGCGATCTCCTGATCGATGCCGCGCGCGGTGCTCTGCAAGCTGCGGGCGAGCAGTGGACCGAAATGCGCAGCGATGTGTTCGAAGCCCTTGCGGCGCACGAGAAGCCGGCGTCGGCCTATGATATTGCGGACAGTGTCGGTTTGCGGCGCGGCAAGCGGGTGGCGGCCAACAGCGTCTATCGCATCCTCGATCTGTTCGTCCGCACCAATCTCGCGCGGCGGGTGGAAAGCGCCAATGCCTATGTCGCCAACAGCCATCCGGGGTGCCACCACGATTGCATCTTTCTGATCTGCGACGCCTGCGGTGAGGCGACCCATCTCGATGATGACGGACTGACCGGTGCGTTGCGTGAGGCTGCCCGGCACGCCGGGTTTGCCGCCGTGCGGCCCGTGGTCGAAATCCGCGGCCAATGCGGACATTGCGGCGAGTCCGCGCCTGCCCCCGCGCTCCCCGTCTAAACGGGGCTCTGCCTGCCGACCTGCACCAAATACCTTTCGGGCCGAGGCAAATTTCGCTGCACGGCGGGTTCGACAGGGCCGATTCATGGGTGTAAGACAGTCTGATGTCCAAACTGGTTACGCCGCTGCTCGATACGGTCGACACACCCGACGACCTCCGCAAGCTCCAACCCTCGCAATTGCGCCAGCTCGCAGATGAATTGCGCGCGGAAATGATCGCCACGGTCGGCCAGACCGGCGGGCATCTCGGCTCTGGTCTTGGCGTGGTCGAACTGACAACGGCCGTGCACTATGTGTTTGATACGCCGCGAGACCGGTTGATCTGGGACGTGGGCCATCAGGCCTATCCGCACAAGATCCTCACAGGACGGCGCAGCCGCATGCGCACCTTGCGGCAGGGCGGCGGACTCTCTGGCTTCACCAAGCGCAGCGAGAGCGAATACGATCCGTTCGGTACGGCGCATTCCTCGACCTCGATCTCTGCGGCACTGGGCTTTGCTGTCGCCAACAAGCTTGCCGGCACGCCAGGCAAAGGCATCGCGATCATCGGCGACGGGGCGATGAGCGCGGGCATGGCCTATGAGGCGATGAACAACGCAGCTGCGGCCGGCAATCGGCTGGTGGTCATCCTCAACGACAACGACATGTCGATTGCGCCGCCGGTCGGGGGGCTTTCGGCCTATCTTGCGCGGCTGGTTTCTTCGCGCCCATTCCTCGAGCTGCGCGAATTGCTGCGCGCGATTTCGCGCCGTCTGCCTGAGCCACTGCACAAGGCAGCCAGGAAGACAGACGAGTTTGCCCGCGGCATGGCGATGGGTGGCACTTTGTTCGAAGAGCTGGGCTTCTACTATGTCGGCCCGATCGACGGTCACAATCTCGATCAACTGATACCGGTGCTCGAGAATGTGCGCGATGCGGCCGAAGGGCCATGCCTTGTCCATGTCGTAACGCAGAAAGGCAAGGGCTACGCCCCGGCTGAAGCGGCGGCCGACAAGTATCACGGTGTGCAGAAGTTCGATGTCATCACCGGCGAGCAGGCCAAGAGCGTGGCTGGGCCGCCAAGCTATACCGGGGTGTTCGCACAGGCACTGCTGGCCGAGGCTGCGCGTGATTCGACGATTTGCGCCATCACGGCAGCGATGCCTTCGGGAACCGGGCTCGATAAATTCGCCAAGACCTACCCCGATCGGTTGTTCGATGTGGGTATTGCCGAACAGCATGCCGTCACGTTTGCCGCCGGGCTCGCCGCGCAAGGCATGCGGCCGTTTTGTGCGATCTATTCGACCTTTCTTCAGCGTGCCTACGATCAGGTGGTGCATGATGTGGCGATCCAGAACCTGCCTGTGCGCTTCGCGATCGATCGCGCCGGGCTGGTCGGCGCGGATGGGGCGACGCATGCCGGCTCGTTCGACGTGACCTATCTGGCGACGCTTCCCAACATGGTCGTGATGGCCGCGGCGGACGAGGCTGAACTGGTCCACATGGTCCATACTGCCGCTTGCCATGACAGCGGCCCGATCGCGTTCCGCTATCCGCGCGGCAATGGCACGGGTGTTGAACTGCCTGCGGTTCCGGAGCGGCTGGAAATCGGCAAAGGCCGCATCGTTCGCGAAGGCACCAAGGTGGCGCTGCTCTCGCTCGGTACGCGATTGACCGAAGCGCTCAAGGCCGCCGATCAGCTAGATGCCAAGGGCCTCTCGACCACGGTGGCAGACCTGCGTTTTGCCAAGCCGCTCGACGAGGCGTTGATTCGCCGTCTGATTGCCTCGCATGATGTGGTGGTGACGATCGAGGAAGGTTCCATCGGCGGGCTTGGCGCGCATGTGCTCACGCTGGCGAGCGACGAGGGGCTGACCGATGCCGGGCTGCGCATCCGCACGATGCGCCTGCCCGATACGTTCCAGGATCAGGATGCGCCGGACAAGCAGTATGACACGGCAGGCCTCAATGCTCCGCAGATCGTGGACACGGTGCTGAAGGCGCTGCGGCACAACAGCGCCGGAGTGCAGGAAGCCCGCGCCTGACCGGCGCGGATTTCCCCTGCTTCAGAAGTCGAACCAGAGCCAGATTCCGGCGGGAATCGCCGCCAGCTTGAGGTGCAGCCAGGTCAGCAGAAGCCAGACCGGCACTGCAGCGACCCAGTACATGCCGAGCCGGCCAAATTGGCTGATTTTGGGCCAGAACGGTGTGTGCTTCATCCACATGCGCCAGTCTGGGCCATAGAGCGCCAGCTTTTTGGCATCCTGCCCGCGCGATCCGATCAGCGCGAGCGCCGCAACCCCTCCGGCCAGAATGATCGTCCGAGGGCTGGGCGCGATGAGGATATGGGCCACACCCCAAAGCCCGAAGGCCGCCATCATGGGATGGCGGGTAATCTTGAAAACTCCGGAGGGCAAACGGGTCGAGAGCCCTGAAACGTCGGTGCCGGGGAGCGCCGGATTGCCAGCGAGCGAGGCAAGAAAGAGCGCGGCGGCAATGAGAGTCATGGCGCACGCCAGCGCCCATGGCACCAGCGCCTGACCGTCCCACAATTGCGGGCTTGGAGAAACCTTCCCGAATGCGACCACCGTCCATGTAAACGTGATGAGCGCAACGATTGAATAGAGGCCCAGAAAGCCCTTCTCGCCAAACAAGCGCACCATGGATGCGCGCAGCGGATGAGACAGCAGCAAATGCGTGCCGACAAAAGCGGCCATGCCCAGCGCTAGCGATAAAATGGCAAAGTCCAAGGAAGCGTCCCCCTACCTTTGCCTCCCGCCGATACCACAGGGGCAATGTGTTCTACTTTGCGCCTGTGGCTGCGTCCCTCTTTGGGGGGTGACGGTATCATACCCGCAGGCGAGACAGGCAACCTACCAACGATTGCGTCTTGTCGTCGATAGTCATCATGACCGGTGCGGATGATAACTCGTGCGGGTTACCAGCCAACAGCGCCATGCCGCTCATTTCACGCCATGCATCAGACGCTTGAGCGGCACCGAGAGTACCAGCAGGACGACGCCGATGGCCATCGACCACAGGCTGATCGTCGTGAATGTGCTGACGTAGGTATCGAGGCTGACCTTGAGATTGGTTACCTCACCCCCCACCGTCTCGACGCTCGCATTGCCTGCGATGATCCCCGCCACATACTGCGCAAAGGCGATCGACAGGAACCAGGTGCCCATCATCAATCCGACGATCCGCGGGATCGACAGCTTGGTAATCATCGAGAGTCCTACCGGGGAGATGCACAGTTCGGCCATCGAGTGGATGAGGTAAAGCCCGGCAAGCCACCAGAGCCCGACCTTGAACTGCGCGTCGGCAAACTGCGAACCCCAGACCAGAAAAAGGAATCCGGTGCCGACGCCGATCAACGCTACACCGAACTTGACCGGAATGCCCGGTTCCAGTCCGCGCCGGGCAAGCGCGCCCCACATCACCGAGAACAGCGGCGCGAGCGCCACGATGAAGAAGGCGTTGAAGAACTGCGTCTGCCCGGCGGTGATCGAGAAAAGGCCGAAGACGCTCATGTCGGTGTTGCGGTCGGCAAACAGAGTGAGGCTTGAACCGGCCTGCTCAAACAGCGACCAGAACACGGTGTTGAACGTGATCAGCACCATGGCCGCGACCATCATCTGGAACTCGCGCCGGTCGCCATTGAAGAACGACCAGGCGAGGATGCCCGGCACCGCCAGCACGAACGTGCCGAACATGATCTTGCCCATGATCGGCAATGTGGCGATGTAGCCGATAAGGCCACTGCCCGGCTCTGGCTTCACATAGGCCATCAGGTTGGCGAAGAGCAGGTAGACCAGCGGAATCATGACGATCGCACCGATGTAGATCAGGATGTCCTTGCCTGAATCGGCATGCGCGGGCCGTTCGCCAAACCCGTCGAGCTTGCCGCCGTCGAAGTGGAACAGCACCCATGAAACCGCCATGCCGGCGGCCGCGAGCGCGAAGCCGGCCCACCAGCCAAGCCCGCCCCACGAACCCATCCCCACCGCGAGCAGTGGACAGAGAATTTGCGAGAACAGCGAGCCGACGTTGATCCCCATATAGAAGATCGTGAAGCCCGCATCGCGGCGACGGTCACCCTGCTCGTAAAGCTCGCCGACGATGGTCGAGATATTGGGTTTGAAGAAGCCGTTGCCGATGGTGACGAGTGCCAGGCCGCAGATGAGGAAGAATGTGTAGAGCGCGGAGCGTTCGCCGCCAGCTTCGAACTTACCCGGCGCGATATGGCGCGCTTCGCTGCCATCGGCGCGCAGCAGCGAGACCGACTTGTCCTCGTTGCCCTTGATCTGCAGCGATGCGCCCTGATCGGCGACATATTGCTTGCGCGCATCGCCTATGCCGGAAACCGTGACCTCGTACCGCTGGCCTTCGATCAGCGCGAAAGGTTTGGCCGCGCCGCCGGTGCTGGACAGGCAAAGCACGACATAGCCGAGGCTCATCAGGATCGCGCCGAACTTGACCGAGCGCTTGGAGCCCAGGAACCGGTCGGCCATCAGGCCGCCGATGAGCGGAGTGAGGTAGACCAGCGCGGTGAAACCGCCGTAAATGCCGGTCGTCGTCGTGTCGCTGAACAGGAAGTGCTGCGCCAGATAGAGCGTGAGCAGCGCGCGCATGCCGTAATAGCCGAACCGTTCCATCGCCTCGGTGGTGAACAGCCGCGCGAGTTGGCGCGGATGGCCGAACCAGCTGGCATCGCGGGATCCCTGCGCCGGCAGGGCGGCGTCTGCCTGCCCAAACGAATCGGTCATCGCTGGTATATGCTCCCCATTCCCACCACGCCCTTGCGCATTGGCTCCGGTCTTGGCGCCATGATTAGCGTTTAACCTAGGCTTGGGAAGGTTCTTCTCGCGTCCCGTCCTGCAAAGGAAGGTTTGTGCGCAAATGGCAATTCGGGAGCAAGCCAAGGCAGCATCGCGAGGCCATTCGCGACATAATCTTGCACGCCGGGGTCTGAGAATATTGCGTGACTCGCTGTATTATGTCACTGCACCACCCATGACATTCCCATCTGCAACTGCGGGGCGCCCCGTTTACCTCAAGCTGCGCGATCAGATCGCCGCAGCCATTCTTGATGGCACGTTTGCGGAAGGCGCCATGTTGCCCTCGGTTCGGGCCTATGCCGCGGCTGAGGCCGCCAATCCGCTGACGGTGGCCAAGGCCTATCAGCAGTTCCAGGCGGAAGGGCTTGTCCAGGTTCAGCGCGGGGTGGGCATGTTTGTCGTGGCCGGGGCTGCGGATGCTTTGCGCTCGCGCGAACGCGAGGCCTTCCTGCGCAGCGAATGGCCGGAGATCGTCTTGCGCCTCCGTCGGCTGCATATCGATCCAGCGAATCTTCTCGCTGACCTCGAAAGCGCCTGATCCGCCGCGCCGCCATACGACGCCGCGTTTGTAGCTGAGCCCCTGCCGGATGAAGTATGCGGTCAGAAATCGATGCCAAGCAACCGTGAAGCCGCTGTAACGCCTTGCCCTTTAACGATAGATAAGTTGCCGCGGCGAAATTGCTCTGGCAAGATCAATCGAATCCTCGATGTTCGGAACTGTTCCGACCCGGGGTGGCGATCGTTCTGGACCAGGCCAAACAGGCGGACAGGGGCGCGATAGCCGAAGCGTAGGGGGGATGTCCGGATGATCAGGTCCGAATTGTTGCAAGTGCTTGCGAAGGAAAGCCCGGGGATGCGCGGCGAGGAAATCGAGCGCGTAGTCGATGTGTTTTTCGACGAGATCGCCAAACGTCTGGCAGATGGCGGTAGGGTAGAGCTGCGCGGATTTGGCGCGTTCTCCACCCGCGAGCGCGATGCGCGCAAGGGCCGCAATCCCCGCACGGGTGATTCTGTTGAAGTTCCGGGCAAGCGCGTTCCCTATTTCAAGCCCGGCAAGGATATGCGCCAGCGCCTTAATACCGATTAGGCGCATACCGATTATCCGAACACCGGGCGCCGCCCGGCCTTTCGCCTAACCGTTGCTGTCCGATCAACGATGTGCCATCGCCGCGCCGGTTGTCCGGCGCGCAGTTGTCGTATGCCGAGGGCAGATAAAGGGGTGCCGGATTTGGGCATCCAATTGTGAGCGGACGTGGCGGAATGGTAGACGCAGGGGACTTAAAATCCCTTGAGCACAGCTCGTGCGGGTTCGAGTCCCGCCGTCCGTACCAGAATCTGGGCATGGCGATGCCTTTGGCCAACCGGTTGCGCACGCCAAGGTGCGCTCAAGCCGGTGCGTTGTTTTTGTCAACTGACCGCCCGATTTGAGCAAATTGCCGCATAATCGCATCGTTAGTTTGAGCTAAGGATGTTCGTTCCAGCTAGGTTAAGGAAAGTGTGGCCAAGCGATGGAACATCCACGGGAGGCTGCCGATGGCTTTGATCAAGGGTACCATCAATATCGATACGCTGACCGGCACGGCGCTAGCCGACCAGATCAGCGGCCTTGCCGGAAACGACATCCTGAAAGGGCTTGCCGGCGACGATTTGCTCGATGGTGGTGACGGCAACGATACGCTTGACGGTGGTGCAGGCAACGACACCATGAACGGCGGCCTCGGCAACGATATCTATGTTGTCGATTCCATCACCGACAAGGTCGTGGAAAAGACCGGTGAGGGCACAGATCTGGTCAAGGCGAGCGTGAGCTTCACGCTCGGCTCCTATATTGAAAAGCTGCTGCTGACCGGATCGACGGCAATCAACGGGACTGGCAATTCGCTGGCAAACACCCTGACCGGCAATGGCGCGGCAAATACGCTCAAGGGCCTTGCCGGGAACGATATCCTGAGCGGCGGCGGCGGAGCCGATGTTCTGATCGGCGGCACGGGCATGGATACGATGACCGGCGGACTCGGCAACGACAAGTTCGCGTTTGATGACGGCGACTTTTCGAGCAAGACCTCGACCGGAGCCGACACGATCGTAGATTTCACTGCGGGCGACAAGATAGACCTCAGCCTCGTCGATGCGCTGAGCACGGCCACGCATTACAACCAGCCGGGCGATCAGGCTTTCGTGTTCATCAACCACAGCAACTTTCACATCCAGTCCGGACGGGAGCTGCGCTATGAGGTGGTGGGCGGCAATACCTACGTCTATGGCTCCACCAACGGCGATGCGGCCGCTGATTTCTGCATCAAGCTC
>CANFIV010000007.1 GCA_947446935.1 Sphingomonadaceae bacterium
AGCCTCCCCCATCGAAGCTGCGGCCACCCGAGGCGGCTTCCTTGCTGAAATAGGTGTGCTCGTCGAAGGCCATGATCGCGGGCTCTCGTGCGAGTTGCATCGATTTGCGCGCCAGCACATCACGCTGCCAAGGCTGCGCGCCGATATGGGCGCAGCCCGAAAGCGAGATGAGCGCGGCGAGGAAGGCGATCCGCCGCATTCTCACTTCTCACGCACCAGCTGGGCGACGTGGCTTTCGTATTCGGCGGCCTTGCCCGGGAAGAAGCCTTGATGGCGAAAGCGCATCGAGCCCTTACGGTCGAACACCAGCGAGGTGGGCATGTCTGCCACCTTCCACGTTTTCGCAAGATTGCCCGCCGGATCATAGACCACCGGCAGCGTGCCATGGACCTGACGCAGGAAAGCTTCCGCAGCCGGGCGCTGGCGATCAAGATTGATCGTGACCACCGCAACGTCGCCTGCCGGATAGCGCGCGGCAAGCTGCTGCATGAACGGGAACGAGAGCTTGCACGGTCCGCACCACGATGCCCAGAAATCGACATAAACGACCTTGCCGCGATACTTGGCGAGATCGAGCGCGTCGGCCTCGGCGCGGGCGGCAATCGGGGCCATGGCAACGAGTGCTGCGCAGGCACCAAGGAGGGTGCGGCGGGCGAGCCGCAGCGAAAATCGGTTCAACATATGGGTAGTCTCCAACCGGTGCGGGTATGGCCCTGCACCGGCGCGATCTGGGGGCGACTAAAGGACGAAGTCGGTCGCGGAAAGGGTGTGGACCCCGGCCAGTTTTATGCAGAAGTCAGCCGTCGTATCGCCGTTCACCTCGCCATAGACGTAGGTGTTGCCGCCCGAGACCGCATAGCGCAGCTCCGCGCCGGTGTGGTTGTGGAAGTTGTTGGTGCCGATGAAGTGGAAGGCCTGGTTGCCGCTTGCGCCATAGCCGCTGGCTGAAACCTGCGCATCGATCGCGCTGAGATCGATGTGATCGCCAGTCGTGAAATCAACGATGGTATCCGCCCCGCTGCTGGTCTTGCCAGTATCGGAGGTGGAAGCGAGCACGAAAGCATCGTTGCCGAGGCCGCCGGTCAGTGTGTCCATGCCGGTCCCGCCGATGATCTTGTCTGCGCCTGCTCCGCCGATGATCGTATCGTTTCCAGCAAGGCCGGAGAGCGTATTGGCCCCGTCGTTGCCGGTGATCTTGTTGGCCAGCGCGTTGCCGGTACCGTTGATCGCCGCCGAGCCGGACAGCAACAGGTTCTCGACATTGGCGGTGAGTGTGTAAGAGATGCTGGCCCTTACCGCGTCGGCGGTGCCCTGCCCGGCCAGCTCGATGACCTTATCGCCTATAGAATCAACAATATACAGGTCGTTGCCGAGGCCGCCGTACATCGTATCGTTGCCGCTGCCGCCATCGAGCGTGTCGTTGCCGTCGAGGGCTTTGAGGATATCGTTTCCGGCGAGCCCGAGCAGCGTGTCGGCGAGCGTCGTGCCGGTCAGCGTATCGATGTTGGCGGTTCCTGTGATCTTGGTCATGATCTGCCTTTCGGTTTGCTAGCGGACATCTGACAATGTGCGAGTGCACCGCCGGAGCAGAGACTTGCGCGGACGCATTTCGCGGCCCGATCACACCTCTTCACCCCACAACGCCCGGTTCGCCGGTCTATTCCCGGCACCTTTCTCAGACGTAAATGTTTCCCTTAAGCCCACTGCCCGATCACACTGCAGTGCCAGCTAGCCGCCCGCTTCCGGCGGTTAGCGCCATGGCAAGGGCTCCCCAGAGGGTAACACGCAGGGTGGCCTTGAGCACCGGCCTGCACGCCAGTAGCGCCCAGCAGCGCAAGGAACAGGAGCGAGCCAATAGCCTCGATCTCGACCAGCATAGCCGCCGGTGCAAGGATCATGATTGTGCGCAAGTGAATCTAACGACGCAATCTGGTGCGTGCAGACGCGCTGTCAGCATTCGCATCTAAGCAACGTCATCTCCCATGTGGGTAGATGCATTTGCCGTCAGGAACGCGTCAGGAATGACCGGAAGCCGTGCCGTAGAGGGATTTAAATGCCCTTAGTCTTGGGATCGCTGCTAGCCACCGCTTCGGTGGGTGCCGGAGTTTGGGATTTCACCGCTTCGGCACCGCCTCCGTCTTCAGAAGCCGCAACCACTGCACCCACGGGCGGGGAGTACGGCGAACTGATTGTCGGCGCCGCATAAGCAAAGCAGTTCGGCATCAGTCTGACGGCTGCCTTACCGGCCCTAGAAGTTTCACTCGCCACCTTGCCCGCTGTGATCGCGCCGCCGCAGAATGCGAGGCAGGCGGTTGCGGCCCCGCTGCCCGGTGTTGTGATGCGCACAATGCTCGTGGAGGGAGACAGTGTGCGGCGCGGACAGCCACTCGCCGTGGTGGCCAGCCGCGGTGTCCTCAGCCTGCGCGGTGATCTCTCGCGCGCTGGTGCCCGGCTAGAGGTCGCCCAATCAAATGCGAGGCGCTTGTCTCAGCTCAATAGCGAAGGGACAATCGCCGGAGCGCGCGCTGAAGAGGCAAGGGCCCTTGCGGCCGAGGCTCGCGCCGATGTGTCCGAAGAATCCCGCATTCTCCGCCTGGTGAACGGCTAGGGTGCTTGCGGCACTTATACCTTGGTGGCCCCGATCGCCGACCATGTGACCGGGGCGAGCATTCAGGTCAGAAGCACTGTCGATGGCACCACCGCCCCTTAGGTGATCGACGCGGTCGATCGCTATGAGGTGCAGGCGCAGCTTCCTGAGCGGTTGGTCGGCGCGGTCTGTCTCGGCCCGGAATGATCATGCGGCACGACTGATTGCCTATGGCTGGAAATCGGGATTTTGACGGTGGCTGCAGCGTTCAAACGCTGGTTTTGGCATACTTGAAGCTGATGAGCGGCTTGGGCGCTGTTTGGGCTGGGTTTTCCTCGGGTTGATCGAGAATGGTCGTTTGACACGACTGTTTGGCTTGGGACGAAGGAGCCAAACCAACGGGCTTCTCCGGCATTGATTTTAAGATGCTGGCCAAGCTCTTCGAGGTCAGCCCGAAGCTCGCCCTGCAGAGCGGAAACGCCACTCCCAAAGGATGTTTCCTGCATTTTTGGATAGATCGGACCGTCGGGCGAACGGCCCGCTGCCGATTGTATCAGGATTGGCACCATTAGAGCAATGCCGCGCTTAGGGTACAGCCAACCCTGCACCGTTTACAGATGATGATGTATGACTTCCGATTTATGGCTGACATCAGATTAATAGGTGATCGCGAAATACCCTAACCCCAAAATAAATGGTTACATTTTTGTGAAAAAATGTTTAATGATTTTTTCTTCAGAGAAGTTGATGGCTTTTAAGAATTATTACAGCCTGATTTTCTCCTTTTTATTCGTATTATTCATAAGCAATGATCCGGTATATGCTCAGATTGCAGAAAGCTGGAGCTTATCTGGCGATGTCAGCGTAACAGCCGCCAATACCGACACGACAGTTTCCATTCAGCCAGCCTTCGGTTTCCTCATGAACTTGCCGACCATTTCCGATGGCGCCCGTGGTTCGATCAGCGCGGCTTCCGTTGGCGCTACCGCATCATCCAGTTACACTCATGCTGCGGGTGTCGATGCCTCGGTAGATGACATCGTTGTTGGGACCGTCACCATCACCGCATCTAATGTCGACAGCGCCGTGACAACCACAGGCTCGATCAATGGCGGCTTGATCGAAGGAGGCCACGACAATGCGATCACCGGCACTGCGTCGGGGGCATCGGCCCAGCTATCCGTGAACGACTATGTATCTAGCAGCGCCACTTTAACCGATAGCCTCACCATCAATGGCGAGATCGGACTTGATTCCGAGAATTCCGGTGCGGTGACCCTGCAGACGGATTTTGGTGCCGACGGCAGCGGCCCGCAGATCAGCGGTGGCACCCGCAATTCAATCAGCGGAATTGCCGTAGGTTCCTCAGCCGGCATCTCAGTTTCAACAACGGTTGATGATGGCACGTACGAATCGAACATCGCGATCGGCACCGGCAGCCCAATCACGGTGACGGCGATCAACAGCGGCGATGTCACCATTGGCTATACCGACGATCCAACACAGCCCGCCATGCTGAGCGGTGCGACAATAACGTCCGACAGTGTCAACAGCAGTGTTTCGCTAATGGCGGTCGGCGCCAGCGGGTTCGTGACGAGTTCCACGGTGGTCTATTCCGGCACTGCCAGCCCCAGCGTATCGTTCGGCGACGTGAGTTTTGATGTTCAAAACACCGGCAGAGTGCAGGCGAATGTCTCGATCAGCGACATGTCGCTCGATGGATCGAACAGCATCAGCGCGGGTGCGGTTGGCTCCTCGGTAAGCTTCTCGGCCAACACGACAACCTACGGGGACGGTGCCATTAACTATACTGGTACCATTGGCAGTGTCAGCTTCGCGAGTGCCAACTCCGGGGCCATACTGTCAACTGGCGGCCTGTTCGCAACGACTATTGTACGCGGCTACAACGTCGCCAGTGCCCTTACTGCGGTTGGTTCGACGGCCTCGTTGCCTTTCACCAGCTGATGGTTGGCACGGTTTCGGTTTGGTAGTTTGACTGTGTTTGGCATGGTCACGAATGGTCGTGCCAAACGACTGTTCTCGATCAATTCAAGCGATTACACCGCCGTCATAAGCTCGGGCTTTAGGCTGCTGGTGCGGTGTTCTAAATACGGTGTTGGGGCGGTCGGCTCAACATAACTCACCCGCCTGTCCGCTTGATCGACCCGAAACTGTATCAGGCCTTTGCCCCGCAAGGGAATCAACTGGCGGCAAGCGGTGGTCCCGGAAGCGCCAGCCTTGCCGTTTATGACCGCGCTGACGGGAGTAGAGCGTTAAATTAAAATTTACCACCTGCGTTCATCCCTTTGGGCAGCAAGTTATGGATTGAAATCCCTTTTGAGAGGGATGCGTCCATAGAATCCAAGTGAGGATAGAGGTCGCATGCGTGTTTTGTTGATCGAGGATGAGCCCACCACAGCGAGGGCCATCGACCTCATGCTGAGCAATGAGGGCTTTAATGTCTATTCCACGGACCTGGGCGAGGAAGGCCTCGATCTGGGCAAGCTCTATGACTACGATATCATCCTGCTCGATCTTAACCTGCCGGATATGCATGGGTACGACGTGCTCAAGAAGCTGCGTGTCGCGAAAGTCCAAACTCCTGTTCTGATCTTGTCGGGCATTTCAGAAATGGCTTCGAAGGTGCGCTCGTTCGGCTTCGGTGCCGACGATTACGTGACAAAGCCGTTCCACCGCGAAGAGCTCGTCGCCCGCATTCATGCCGTTGTGCGCCGCTCGAAGGGGCATGCGCAGTCGGTGATCCGCACGGGCATGCTGACAGTTAATCTTGATGCCAAGACTGTCGAAGCCCATGGAGCCCAGGTTCAGCTAACAAAAAAGGAATATGCCATCGTGGAGTTGCTTGCGCTCCGCAAAGGCACGACCTTGACAAAGGATATGTTTCTTAATCACCTTTACAACGGCATAGACGAACCCGAGCTCAAAATCATTGACGTTTTCATCTGCAAGTTGCGGAAAAAGCTAACCCATGCCTGTGGTGGGGATAATTATATCGAGACAGTTTGGGGGCGTGGCTATGCGCTGCGCGATCTTGAGACCTTTGCTGAGGCAGCCTGACTTACAAATAAGGCTCAACGCGATTGCGGGAGAATGTGGATTTGGCCTATCGGATCCCTGCCCGTGGCCTGCGTTTAAGGCTGCACACAACCAACGGCAGGCCACTTGTGGCCAAAAGCAGGCGTTCCAGCCTTGCACGGTTGTCGTCGTCGATTGACAGGGGTTAGGCCAGAACCGCAAAGAGAACGATGGCTGCCAGCAAAGTTAGCAACGATCGGAATGGCAATGCTTTTTGCTGACCCGGGTCATCCGGCGGCCTGAGGCGGGCCTGTACCGCTGATAGCCCCGTAGGACGCGGTGGCCGTTCTATCGGCCACTTTCGGCCGAAACCGGACACCGCCCAAACCCGAGGCCATTGGGTCCCGACAATCCCTCGATCGTAAGGATGTTTTCTCCCCGCAGGCCCAGAACGTTGATGTGATCGTCCTCCGCGTTGGATACGTAAATCAGGTTGTCCGGACCGCGCCGGACCAGGATCGGTGATCTGCCCGTCGTGACAAACTGCGGAGGTTCGCCGCTCGCAGGGAAGAGGGCGATGCCCCCGTCACTGGGCGAGGGCGCGACAATCATCCCGTCGGGCCACTGTTCGGCATAGATGTACTGGCCGGGACGGGGCGCCTCAAGCCGCTGCATAATCCCGAGATCGCCTGGGTCGAGCGTGAAGAGCGCACCCTTGGCGCTGGCCAGGATGGCGCCGGCCTTGGTTAGGAACAGCCCGCGGATGGGTGATCCGACATCCCCATGGGCCAGCACGCTACCGTCACCCGGATCGATCCGGCTGGCGCCGTCGGCACCGGCAAAGCTGTAGAGCGATTTGCCGTCCGCTGAAAAAACGAAATTGTGCGTCCCGTTCGGCAGCGGAAAGCGGCGGAGCAGCCGACGCGTACGCGTATTGAACACGAACATCACATACCCGCCGACCTCGGCGTTGACAAACAGTTCGCTGGTGCCGGGGCGCAACTTCACCCCGTGCGGACCACGCGCCGGAGGCGGCAAAATGAAATCTGCGACACGCCGGGCGTTAAGCAGATCGATCTCGGCAACACGATCTCCCGGCGTTCCGAGGCGGCTGTCGTAATCGGTGATGCCGAATTGCGAGACATAAGCGGTCTTGCCGTTTCGCGTGATGGTGATCTCGTGGGGCCGCACGCTGATTGGTATCGTTGCCACCACTGCACCGCCCGACGAGACGATGCCCAGTTGACCCGACGTTTCCTGAACGGAAAGCACGCAGGCTGCAGCCTTTGGCAGGTGCGCTGTAGCTCCAGCGGAATGGCTGAACAGCGCCACCCCCGACGCCAGCGTGATGGCAAACCTGTCGATCATGGCCCTCGTCCGTTTCGGCCTGCACGATCCGCGCACCCACCCAGTCAAGCGTTGGCCCCGCGCCGTGAGCGCCCGCTGCCATTGCTTGGCGACGCTCATGCTCCCACCGCCCTGACCCGGGCGAGGCTGCGGTGTAGCCACCACCAGGCAAGTGTGATCGGTACAGCGACGGCATAAGCAATCACGCCGTGAAGGCCTCCGCCTGGAATGGTCCAGAACAGCCAGGTGTCGGTCCCGCCGGGCACGATCTGGGCCCCGGTCTGCATGATGTAACCGCCCAACAGGCATCTGACTACGCCGCTCAGTCCAGGCGGTTCCAGTCGCCACTGTCCAGACGTCACATTTGCGATAATCGCCCCAAGAAACAGCGTCACGCCGGCGAACTGTGGGAGACCGAGAGCCAGTACGCCCGAACGGGCGAGACCGGCGATCGTTGCGCCGTAGCTCCAGCCGGGCAGGATCGAGAACATCAACAGCGCCGACACGCTCGCTATGATCACGCCCCCCATGCGCTGTCGACCGCCCGCATTCGCCTTCGGGCCGAGGACGATCCATGCAAGGATCGCGAAGACGGCAGCTGTGGCGGCCAAGGGTGGAATCGACGCCTGCGGAACAAGGTTCTCCTGTTCGCTGAACATCAGCCGCCGCGGGACCGAAATCAGCTCGGCCACGTAAATGCCGATCAGGGTGAAGAGGTAACGGATCTTGCCCTGGCCAAGAAAGCTGACGCTGCCAAGATAGCAGCCATCGTTGAGGATGAACCCAATGGCGAGAAGCGCTGCGCCCACCGGGACAAGGCCAACGCCCGCGCCCGCCATTGGCAGGGGTAGCCGGTGCATTACAAGCATCTGTTCGCTGCCGAACAGGAATGCCATGGCGCCGATGGCCAGTGCCTGGAGACGCAATCCGCCAGGATCAGCCGCGAAGACAAAGTCATGGGTCGCGGTGATCAAGCACAGCCGCGCGCGGCCCATGCCAAAGCCCAGGCCGCAGGCGAACAGGAGGGCAAGTGTAGCGGCAATCAAACTGGCACCAGACATCGTCAGTTTCCGGAGTTGGATTGACCTTGCCGCGTCGCAGTCAGAGCAAGGCCTTGGTCTATCAAGGTCGGGGCTTGTCCGCGTCGGCCGGCGCCCGCACGATCTGGCCGCCCTTCATGACGAAGACGGGATGGGCCACCGCGCCGATGTCGACTGTCGGGTCGCCGGACACCGCTACCAGGTCGGCGATGAAGCCGGGCTGCACTTTGCCCAGGCGTTTGCCTTCTCCCAGGATGGCGGCATCGATCGCCGTGGCGGCGGTCAGCGCTTCGGCTGGCGCCATGCCGTAGCGCACCATCCAGACAAGCTCGCGGGCGTTTTCGCCATGCGGATAGACGCCCACGTCGGAACCTGACGCGATGGTTACGCCAAGTGATCGCGCGGCGCGGAACGCCCGTTCACTATTCGCCATGTCTGCGGTAGGGGGCGTTTTTCCGGGTACATATCCGTGGAAGTAGATCCCGTAATACTCCACTTCGGTCAGGGTCGGGACATAAGCGACGCCTGCCTTGGCCATCAGGCGAAAGGTCGCCTCCGATCCGCCCTTGCCATGCTCGATGGTGTCGACCCCCGCCACAATCGCCCGGCGCATGCCCTCATCCGATTCCGCATGGGCGGCGACTTTGCGGCCAAGGTCGTGAGCCTTGGTAACGGCGGCGGTCAGTTCCTCCTGAGAAAAGGCCGGCAGGGTCTCGCCGTTTGGTCCGATCTGGTAGTCGGCATAGAGTTTGATCCAATCGGCGCCAGCTGCGGCCTGATGACGCACAGCAGTGACAATGCCATCGGTCCCAGAGGCTTCTTCGGCGCCCTGCGGAAGGTCGCTGATCGTGTAATCCCGCCGAGCCGGGCCATAAGCGCCGGTCGCGACGATAGCCCGGGTCACCACGTGCAGCCGAGGGCCCGGCACAAGGCCGGCATCGATCGCCTGTTTCAGCGCCACGTCGGAATTGCCGGTGCCTTCGGTGCCAAGATCCCGCAACGTGGTGAAGCCGGCATTCAGGGTGTCCCGGGCGTGGTTTGCAGCGGCCAGAACACGATGAGGCAGTTGCTCCTTAAGGACCTGATCATCCCACAGGGTCTCGCTGTAGGGATGGAGGAACAGATGCGAGTGAAGATCAATCAAGCCTGGCAGCAGGGTTGCGCCAGGCAACTGCAGCGTCCGCGTTCCCGGCGGCGCGACGATATCGGGGCCAACGGCCTGGATGGTGTCGCCGTCTACCAGCACTTTCCAGCCCGCGTGCGCGGTCCTGTCCTGAGCGGTGAAGACGCGATCGGGGGCGATTAGCAGCGTTTCACACCGGGCAGTCGATGAGGCCAGCGCGAAAAAGATGATACCAAAAGCCAGTCGCGAGCGCATGAATCGGTCCCCTCCGTGGGCCATCTTCGTCTTCTTTGCAGCGCGTCGTTAGCTGGGACGCGCGCGGCGCGAAAGGGGGGGCGATGGCAGTTGGTATCTGGCTCATTGGCGGAAGAGAATGCGCAACTTAAACCGCAGGCCTGATGTGGATAGCGCTTCGCCCTAAAATCGCCGCGCGATAGCTCTGCCGGGGAAGGCGACTTTCCCCAAGCGCTTGCGGGAACCTGCCGGTCTTCTCACATCGCAAAGCGCATCGTTCCGTGTACCACGAAAAGTCCGATACTCTTGCCAATGCCAACTATTTTGCAATCGGCCCAAATGACCTCAATCGTCAGATTTTGCGTATTCCACGGTAAAGGTCACTGGCACAGGTGCGGTATCGGCCCCCCGCATCAATCCCTTTATCTTCGCCAAGGCCACCAGCGATTGATGTTTGTCGCCAAGCTTCAAACGGGTGCGAATGATCTGCACTGTGTCGTCACCCCTCCGACCCACCCGGTCGACCGTGAAGTCTGTGATCGCTGCGGATTCGTCACTGGTTAAGCAGTCGATTTCACCGCTACCCAGCAACTCAGCATAATCCTTCATACGCGCGAATGCCGAGAGAGCCATCTCGCCCACAATGCGATCGTTGATCACTTCGTACCTCTCGAACAGCACTTCTCGAAGTTCGGCCACGCGCGCCGCAATCCTATCATCTGCTATCAGCCTTGCTGCGTTCGCATGCATAGACTGTATGGTGCCTTTGAAACCCGCCTCGCGATATGCATCGGCCTGTGTGAGCCTGCCGGAGACAAGGTGCTGGCAAAAAAGCTCGTGGCGCTGATTTGCAAGTGGGCCGGGCATTGTGGGTGTCGCCTTTCGGAGGGTTCGAGTCTCAACTGGGGTGGCGCGGCCAAAGGTCGACCGAGCAATGGGGGAGCGCGTCATCCGGAAATCTCCGCTGTCCGGCTGGCCAAGAATGCCGAGTGCGAGAGGGCGCGGGCGCAGGCCATGTGCAGAGCGGACTGGTACTGGGCGGGTAAATTTCGGCCCTTTCGAAACTTAGAGAGCGCCGATTCTGGAATGCCTGCATCGGCTGCTAACTGCCGAGCCCCGCCATATCCTGACTGACGAATGATCGTTTCGCACCACTCCCTAAGTTCGGCCAGCGATGGGCCCGCGTAGGTTTGGTCGACATTCTGGTCGATTCCGGAAACATTTGCAGGTGCCGATGATCGAACTCTAGACTGGTATACTATATGGTGTGCAGTATCTGCAACACGGATAAGCCCCTCAAACCTGCGGCTTTCCGTCGGAAGTGTTGCAAAATCTATGACGGAAACTTGCAGCTTATTTGCAGTATCTGTGACGCGAGAGGGCGTTCTTGTTGCAGACACTGCACCACCAAATTTTTTCTTCGCGCCCGGTACCGGACGCCAATCGGCATACTCATGGGTGGCGGGGCGAATCCGCTTTTCTTTTCCCGTACTAATGTAGGTGAGGCGATATTCGCGTACCTTTGCGAGCGACCGGCTTGCATCGCTCATGCACTCGAGGAAACCGTGCTCGATCAATTCGACTATCGCCCTGGACGCGGCGCGATGGTTCTGATCGCCGAGTGCGGCACTGAGTGCCTTCACACCCATAGCGATGGAACCGTTGTTGAATCCATTATGGCTCATCTGAAAAATCTGGAGCGCGACGCGCGCCCGCAGGGAAAGGTGCAGCCACGCGACGCTTTTGAGCACGCGGTACGGCACCACGGAAAACTTGCCGCCATGTTCGGCCTTCTGCGGGCCCGCGCTCACCTCGCCTTCGCCTTTATGCGCCGCGCTGTCGAAGCCCGGCTGATGCACGTAACATTGGCCTCGCTGATTTGAACCGTGGAAAATGGTCCCACGCCACCTTCAAGCTCTGAACGACAAAACCGTGATAATACCTGCCGGGGGTCGAGAGGATTCTGGTTTATCATCGCTCAACACCCCTTTTCGATCAGGTCGTGAAGGCTGCTCGCGAGGATGAGCCGCCGCTTCCCAATGGTCGTGCTGGCAAGTTTGTTCTGCGCAATCAGTTGATAAATGCGACTGCGTGACAAACTGCTAACGCGGCATGCTGTGGGCACGTCATACGCTAGCACGGGGGTCTGTGCTACCAATTGCCTTGAAGATTGAGGACAAATTCCCTGATTGTCGGGCGCGGTACTGCAGATCGGCATGTGAAGTCTCCAAGCGTTCGAGTACAAATCGAAATCGCTTGACGCCTCATCCTTGATCTACAGATTTTGCACACACATTGGCTAACCGTAGATCGCGCTAAGGCGTCAAGCGGTGCTCGGCAGTGTCTTCCGTGCAGCTCCCGCATCGCGGCGAGCACCCTGACAATTAATCCCGAAGATTGAAGAGTCAAGAATTGACCGGGAAAAACAGGAGTGGACGCTCGCCACGATGCTGTGACCTCTACCGTTAGGCCGCCATCAGCCTAGCAGCTGCGGACGCTATTTCGCCTGCAGGCATGAAGTGAGGCAAATCGGCACGTCGCCGGATACAGTCAGTTGTCCTGCCTCGATGAGCTGCGTGGTATGCTTCGAGGCACTATCCAGCCAAGTCCTTTCGACAACACACTCCGGCAAGATCAGCAACGTCGGCGCTCATTCTGCCTATGAAGTTCTAGATTGCCAACTGCGCGAGCGCGTTCTCTGCATCGCTGCGGACCAAATGTCCGTAGTGTTTTTCTATCATTGCAACGCTCGTGCCAGAAAGCTGAGCAACCGTAAGTACTGGCAGGCCAACGCGCACAAGGTCGGTAATCACACTGTGACGAAGCGTGTACGCTGAAAGCTCGCTTGGCAGCTTAGCAGCAATTGCAGCGTCCTTGACGGGATGCTTCCATGCGTCCTTGTTCCACGCGCTGCCATCCGCGCGAGCGAACATGCTGGCGCCGGGGGGCCTATCCTTAACTTGCTCTGCGAGAAACTCGGCAATGAGTTGCGGCACCGCAATCTGGCGCGGTCTACCGTTTTTGTCCTTGCCGATAGTCAGCGCGCGAGTGCGATTTTCGAAATCTCTTGCACAAAGCGCGGCGATCGCGCCGGGCCTCAGCGGTAAGAGGCACATGGCTCGAATGAACGGCACAGCATCTTGAGCAGCACATTCCAAGAGCTTCTTGCGCTCGTCGCGGTCTATGTAGAGACCTCGCCGCCTATCCGCCCCTCTATGTGGTTTCAAGGCTTCCTGCCAAGCTGCATCGGTCGCTGGGGCCCCCAGAGCGAGCACAGCGGCAATCGCCGCTCGGAGCGGCACCATGTCACGGTTGACGGTCGATTTCGCCCGCTCCCTCGTCTTCTTTTCGCCGCCTTTATTGCGAGACACCAGAGCAGGCGCCTCTTCAAGGCGTGTCCGCCAATCCCGCAAATGATGGCGGCGCAGCTTGTCGAGCCGAACTTTAGCAATGGGGTCACCAAGAACGTGTCGCCGGAAAACCCCTTCGGCGATTGCTCCAGGCTTGGCGCTCAAATATGCGCGGCAGGCGTCCGCCACAGTTTCGACTTTTTGAGCGCGAACTCCGCCAGTCTCAACCCGATCAGCCCACGCTTCAGCATCTCGCTTAGCCTGACTAAACACATCGTTGCCGGTCAAGTGACCGTAACCGCCTAGCGCCTGCCGCCGATATTTTCCGGTGTCCGCATCGTATGCGCGTGCGAACCATGTTCCGCGACCGCCAAGCTTCGCTGGTCGATAGCCGATAAAGCTACCGGCGCGGAGCCGCTGCCAGTGCGGTTCATCGCCCGCGCGCGGGCGCAACCTCTCCCGCTCCCCAATTTTACTCAGATCCGTCATCAATCAGCTTCCATGAAATATCCATGAAATACAGGGATGGACAACGGTAGACAAGGTTAGAAAAACCTATTGATTTATAATGATTTCACAACGTCAGTGGACAGCACTAGACAGCTTATCTCACCCTTCACACGGGTGGGGTCGCAGGTTCAATCCCTGCCGCGCCCACCACCTAAGTCCTTGAATTTAGGTGTTATTTTGACTTAAACCAGTCGCAATTGAAACCATTTTTGGA
>CANFIV010000008.1 GCA_947446935.1 Sphingomonadaceae bacterium
GAGGATGCCCTTGATCTTGCCGTCCATGGGCAGATAGGCGTTGATGGCCCACAGGCCGACGCCGACGACGATCAGCGTGATGATGACATTGATGAGGGGCATGACTTTGGTTTCCCGGGATTTGGGGAGGCCAATGTCGGCGCTCCCGTTACCGGTTCAAACCGATGAAGCGCCTGAAGGTTCCATCATTCATCTTGCGCGGGCGGGGTCTTCGCCCAGAACGTGCCCGTCTCGCCCAGCTTCAGGCCATACGCGAACAGGCTGCGCATGAAGGCGGTGTCGAAAAGGTTATGATCGGCGCTGGGGTAGCTTCGGTCGATGAAGCTGAGGTTGAAATCGACCCCATGATCCTTGGCGTAGAGGTAGCTCAAATTGACTGTGCTCGCGGTTGATCGGCGCAGATTGAGCGAGATCGCCTGGCTGGCGATGGGCACCGTACGCGGCTTCACAAGATGAAACTCGCCGTTCAATTTGTTGTTTACGATCATGTAGATATGCAGCGGACGCGCGGCGTTGGGGACACGGTCGGCTACAATGGCGTCGTCGGGTAAAGTCAGAATTTGGGCGGTGGTGCCGCCATCGACATGCATTTCGGAGATTGTTCGGCCGCCCACTTCGGACTTGATCATCACGGGCGTGAAGAACGCCGGTATCGCGGAGGATGCAAGCAGCACCTGACGGAACAGCGCATAGCGCCCCGGTGCACTGCTCGCTGCGATGGCACCCATGTTCCAGATCACCATGCGCTGCGCATCGAGATTGGCGGTGCCGACGAACAATCGCCGCCCGCGCGCATGCTCGCGCCCGATCCGGTCGATCAGGGCATCGGTCATGATCTCGCCGATCATCCTCGCGAGCGGTTTGGTGCTGGCAACGCTCGGCGCGATCGGGATGGCGAGCGGAAAACGGTTCTTGAAGATGTCTTTGGCCGAGATCGTCGTGAACAGCTTTTCGAGCGTCGGATCCTGATCGGACCCCAGAAATGCGAATGGCGCTATCAGCGCGCCGGTGCTGACCCCTGTCACGATCGCGAACTCGGGCCGCGTGCCCGATTTTGTCCAGCCGGTGAGCAGCCCCGCGCCATAAGCGCCGTTGTCTGATCCGCCCGAGAGTGCGAGCATCGAGCGCTCGCCCCTGGCCCCGGCGAAAGCAGGCGCCATGAGCCGCGCGGCATCCGGCGCATCTGCCCAGAAGCGCGCTTGCGGTACTCCGGGGATGCGGGCTTCGGCCTGCTGCGTCTCGTTGAACGGTTCGCGCTCGATCGTGGCGCAAGAGGACAGCGCAAGACTGGCCGCAAACAGCGTAGCCCTTGGCAAAGCCCCCATCATTCTTCCCAAAGCCATTCCCCCTCCTGCGACAATGCATGATCCTGAACGCCGTCAGCCTTTCAGCTGCCGCAGCAAGGCGTCGATCTTGACCGTCGCGAAGGTCGAGAACGTATCCGAGATAGCATAGGGCAGCACGATCCGCTCACCCAATCGCATCGCGCCGCAGGTGTAGACCACATTCGGCACATAGCCCTCGCGCTCGGATTTCTCGGGCTGGATCAGCGGTTCATGGCTGCGTGCCAACACGCGGGTGGGATCGGCCTTGTCGAGCAGCACTGCGCCGATTGCGTAGCGACGCACCGGGCCGACGCCGTGGGTGAACAGCAGCCAGCCCTCGTCAAGCTCGATCGGCGAACCGCAATTGCCAATCTGCACGAATTCCCAAGGGAAACGCGGACCCAGCACAATCTTGCCCAAGCCCCAGCTGTACAGGTCGTCCGAGAGAATCAGGTGCAGGTTTTCGTTGTCGTGCCGTGCGATCATCGCATAGCGGCCGTCGATCTTCCGCGGGAACAGCGCCATGCCCTTGTTTTGCGCGGCCTTACCTTCCAGCGGGGTCATTCGGAAGGTCACGAAGTCCTTGGTTTCCAGAAGCTCGGAGCGGATCTCACGCCCGCTGTAGGCGGTGTAGGTAGCGTAATAGGTCGTCTCTCCCTCATCCTGAAACGCCACGAAGCGCGCATCCTCGATGCCGTTCGATTGGCTTTCGGTGATTGGGAAGATCACCCGCTCGCTGATATCGCTGGCCGGATCGAACGCCAGCGTCAGCCGGTCGCCGACACGAGCGGTCACATCGGGCACGCTGGCAAGCCGCGCAGGCGGATCGACCGTCACTGTGCCATTGGCCGCAACCACGCCGGAACGGAACGTCAGAGAAGAAACATGGCCTTCGCCCACTGCTCGCACGCTCAGCACGAAACGGCCATAGCCTTCGCGCAGGCCCGACTGGTCCGGGTGCGGCACGATGCTGGGATTGAACAGAGCCGCCGCCTCGAAGCTGTATTCGTGCATGAAATAGGCGCCGACAAGCTGGCACTGCTCGCGCGTGAAGTTGTCGTGGCTGTCGAACACGGTTTCCATCTGCCGCGCGCGACTATCGAACTGCGCGAGCAAGTTGCGATGCCGACCTTCGAAATTGTCGAGCGTTGCCTTGAGCAGCGCATGCACTTCCGGTTCTGGCAGCGCCATCACCCGGTCAACGATGTGGTTGGCTCGGCTCTTGTCCAGATTGTTGAGATTGCGCGGCTCCACCGAAGGCCGGAAAGGGCGGACGACGACGCGCGAGGGATCGGGCAGCAAATGCAGTGCCTGGCGATTGAAGAACGGGGTTGGCTTCATGGCGTCCTTAAGCAAGACACCGTGGGGCCGGTGCAGCCAGGCGCGTAGCAGTCCTGAGGGTGACATCTTGCACGAATTCGGCCTCGAAGCCGTGCATGTCGGCAAGCCCGAGCAAATAGGAGAGCACGGATTCCGCGCCGCGGTTCTCGTTGGCGCGATCGGGGTGGAGCCCGTCGCGGCAACTGCCTGTCGCCACATCTACCAGCGGGATCGCCAGATCGTTGTCTCCCATGAACCAGGCGAAAGCACGCGCAGCCTCGCTCTGCCAACCGCCGGCAGGCTGGATCGCATGGGCCGCCGCGCAGGCCGCGATCGTTGCGCTCGCTTCCAGCGGCTGCTGATCGAAGGGGAGGGGGGCCTGCCGTGAAAGCAGGAACCCTTCCGAACCAACCGGCCGGAAATGCCCGGCAGGTGCAGTCTGTATATCGATGAGCCAGCGCAGACTGCGCAGGCCCGCATCGACCATATGGGCTTCCCCGGTGGCGCGGCCGGTGCGGATGAGCGCCTCGCACAGGCGCGCATTGTCATAGGTCAGGCGGTCCTCGAACCAGATGCGGCCAGGCTCCTCGGCTGTCAGCAAACGGATCTCCAGCCGCCGCGCCAGCGTGCCCCGGATCAGCCCTGCGGTCATATCTTCGGGATGCGCGGCGCAAAAGTGATCGAGACCGAGCAGCGTAAACGCCCAGGCGCGAGGTGAGGTGAAGTCCACCACGGTCTGCAGCGCGGCGCTAAAAAGGTCCGCCGCCCAACGCGATCGGGCCGGATCGGATCGGTCCTGCGCGCAGGCTCCGAGCGCCCACAAGGTGCGGCCATGGCTGTCCTCTGATCCCATGGCTTCAAGCCATTGGCGGCCAAAGCCCATGAAATTGCGGAACCGCCGGTTGTCCGGATTCCAGCCGTGCTGCAAGAAAGCGGCGAAACGCCCTGCCAACTGCTGGGCCAACGCGGGATCAAGCCCGCTCAGCGGCGTGCAGCACAGGAGCAGCGCGCGCGCGTTGTCATCGATGCAGTAGCCGTGGTGCCGATCAGGTATGCTGTGCACGGCGTGCTGAAACAACCCGGTGTCATCGCACATGGCCAGGAAATGGATCGCCGAAGGCTCAGGCAGGCGCGAGCGGTGCGATGGGGCGGCGAAAACCATTTCGCGTCCCGCAATCACCCGCAGCGGCTCGCGCCGGGTCGCCACGCGGAACGTCTCGGCATAGCGCCGCGCCGTGGAGGCCCAAGTCATTGGCCGGCTGGCGGAATAGGCGCGTTGCGCCATGGCGAGGCGCGCAGGCTCGTCTTCAAGCAATGTGCCCACTGCCTTGCCCAGTCTCAGCGGGTCGCCAAACGGCACGAGCATGCCCGAACCGTCCGCCAGCAGCTCGGCGGCGTGCCAATAGGGCGTCGAGACAACCGGTCGGCCCAGCCCATGCGAATAGGCCAGTGTGCCCGAGGTCATCTGCGCGGCGTTCAGATAAGGCGTCACATAAACATCGCACATCGCGATATGTTCGAGGAGTTCCGGCCGATCGACAAAGCGGTTGAGGAACACGACATGTTCGCTGAGCCCGAGCTTCTCGACCCGCGCGACCAGGCTCTCGCGATAGGCCTCGCCCGCCTCGCGCAGCAGTTGCGGGTGGGTTGCCCCCATCACGACATAGACCGCCTCCGGTGTGCGCTCCACGATCGCGGGCATCGCCTCGATCATCATTTCGATGCCCTTGCTCGGGCCGATCAGGCCGAAGGTGAGCACGACCTTGCGGCCTTCATAACCAAGCTTTTCCTTGGCCGCAGCGGGACCGGCGAAGGGCACATCCGGGATGCCGTGCGGTATGACCACGATTTGATCGGGATCGGCACCGAACGTTTCGATCAGGATATCGCGCCCCTTGCGCGCCATCACGACGACGCGGCTCGAGGCGGTGAGGATCGCCTGCATCACTGTGCGCTGCTCTGCGGTCGGCTTGTCGAGCACAGTGTGCAGCGTTGTGACCAGCGGCACCCGCAGCGCGGCGATGAGCGCGAGCAGGTGGTTGCCAGCCTCCCCGCCGAAGATGCCGAATTCGTGTTGCAGGCACACCACATCGAAGCCCTCTTCGTTGAGGAAGCTGGCGGCGGCACGGTAATCGGCCGGCCTGTCCTCGCGGATGCGGCGGCGCACCTGTGGCGGATAGGCATGGGCGCAGCCCGGATCGCTCATGGCGATGATCGCGGTTTCGGCGACCTCGGGCAGCGCGCTCACGGCCAGCTCCAGATCAGTGGTGAAGGTCGCTATGCCGCAGCGACGGGGGAGGGAATTGCCAATGAAGGCGACACGAAGCGGGCGCATGCGAAAATCCTCCTCAGGCCGTGCCTTTGGGTTTGCGGGGTGGGCCGCCATTGGCGACGGCAACCGAGGAGACCGCTGCGGGCTCGGAACTGGTCCTGATGGCCTTGGGCTTGCGCACTTCGCGGTTGCTGCGTTTGGGGGACTTGGCCATGGCGGGTCGCGGCTCCTGGAAGGGCTGGAATTGACGCGACCGGTGGTGATCGGTCTGTCGGGGTCGCTGGATTTAACCGGGCCTCGGCGCAATTGTTCCCCGCGTTATCCGCTTCCGGGTCAAAGAGATGGTGCACTGCGGCAAGAAGAGCTGCCGGGTGCCATCACTGCAGCAATCAGATCGGCTGCTGGCCTGTTTTTGCCCTTGAGGACAATTGCGCCGGAAGCGCTGCGCGTGAACATTAAATGTGTGTAAGGAGCGCGGTTGGAGACAGAAACGCAATTTTTGAGCGTTGCTGACCCTCAAATTAGGGCGTAACCATAACGCAGAAATGTCCGGCCCGATATCGTGAAGGAGTGGCTATGAAAAAGTTGAGAGGATACATTGGTCTCATCGCTCTCTCCGCAGCCTTGGCGGCTTGCGGCGGCAAGAAGGAAGAGGCTGCAGCGCCTGCGGCAGAAGCACCTGCAGCAGCACCGGCGGCCGCCGATGCAGCGGCACCTGCGGCTGCGCCTGCGAAGGTCGCGGCTGATGCTGTCGATACGCTCGATGGCGCCAAGTTTGCCGACCAGAAGGGCGATGAAACCAAGGGTATGGCGATCTTCACGCAGTGCAAGGCGTGCCACGTGATCGATCCCGGCGTGAACCGCATCGGGCCCTCGCTCCACGGCATCATCGGCCGCAAGGCGGGCGAAATCGCCGGCTTCGCCTATTCGGCAGCCAACAAGAGCAGCGGCATCACCTGGACGCCCGAGAAGCTGTTCCAGTATCTCGAAAAGCCGAGCCGCGTGGTCCCAGGCACGAAGATGACCTTCGCCGGCCTGCCCAAGGCACAGGACCGCGCCGACGTGATCGCCTATCTGACCAGCGCTACGAAGTAAGCGTTCGTTTCAGACTGCGCATGAAAAGAGCGCCGCTCCTTCGCGGGAGCGGCGTTTTTTTTGGTAGAGGGGAATCACAAAAGATGCCTCTCGATCTTCCCAGAGCATGCGTGATGCGAGTGGCTGTTTCCGCCCAATTGTGGACATCGCTGCATTGAGATTACTCTGTTCAGGGGGTGTTCGATGGCTGACGCGAAGTTGCTTTCTGAGCCGACAAATGGAGCCGTGGTTCATTTTCCTGGTCGCGCCTTTCCGGGGGTGGTCATTCAAGGCGATACTCTCGACAAACTGATCGTCGAGTTGCGCGAAGTGTCAAATGAGGACAATGCGATTGTGCGCGATCAGCTGCTTGCTGACGTGATCGAGCGACTGGAAGGCTTGCAAGCGCGCTACGAAACCGTGTTGAAGAGGGAGGGCATGGCTCTTCCTTACTCACGAGCGAACGGGAGCTAACCACCAAAACCCATCGTCGCCCCGTGCTTGACACGGGGCTTGGCTACCTTTCGGCGTTGCCATTCGGCGCTTCCTCCGCTGGATACCACTGATCCCAAAGGTCCAGCCAATCGGGATTGTTCGCCTCGATCAGCGCGAATTTCCATTCCCGGCGCCATTTCTTAACGAGCTTTTCGCGGGCGATGGCGGGTTCGATTTCCTCATGCCGTTCGGCATAGACCAGCCGTGCCTTGTCGAAGTCCCTGACATGCATCGACCCTTTACCCTCGCGATGTTGCCAAACTCGCCGGATCAGATCGGAGGTAACGCCGACATACGTCCCGCCGCGATAGCGGTTCGCCATGATGTAGACCCAGCCGCCTTTCTCCATCGCTCCCTCATGCCAAACGCGAGGCTGCGGGGGAAGCCAAGCCCCGTGTCAAGCACGGGGCGACGGACAGGGTGTTTGCAGAGTGTCCGCTTTCCACCAATTCCCGCCGAACCTAATGCGGTTGACAGGCCGATCTGAGCCGCCACCTCAGATCAGCGCGAGTTCAATCCTGCGCCCGACCACCGCCGCCGCGCGTTGCAGCGTCTCGATGGTGACATTGCCATCAGCGGGATCAAGCACCCGGTCGATCTGGGTGCGGCTGGTGTGCATCAGACTTGCCAGCTTGGATTTGGTCAGACCGCGCTCGCGCATGGCTTCTGCCAATTGCCACGCGATCACTTCCTTGATGGCTTTGGCCTGAAACTCGGCCAGCACGCCTTCTTCTTCCAGAAAGCTGTCCAGCGTCGGGCCTCGATGCCGGTTCTCGGGCTTACTGTCAGCCATCTTCAATTTCCTTCTGCCGCTTGCGGGCCAATACCAGATCGGGCGCGGGCGTCTTCTGGGACTTCTTGATGAATCCATCCACCGCAAAGAGTTCACCGCCGTGGAAGCAGAACAGCACGCGGGCGATGGTTCCATCGGCAAGCGATGTCCTCACTTCGAAGAAGCCCTTCCCCATCGGCCTGACCAGCGGCATGCCGATCGGCCAACGAAACTGGACTCGCGGCAAGTCCTGCCCGATTTCCCGTCGGTTGGCTGGTGGCAAACCGAGCAGCCAATCGCGCACCGGAACATTACCCGCGTCCGTCTGATAGAAGACGAGTTCTATGCGCGGCGGATTAACGCCTTCAACCACGCCCTTATATGCACTTTATAAAGTACATAGTCAAGGTGCGCCTACCCCGAAATCCCCGCTGCCGCGAGCACTGCAAGCGTCAGGATATCCGGTGCGATCGAGGTCATGGCGGTGATCTGCACGGGCTTTTCCATGCCGATCATCATCGGGCCAATCACGGCATTGCCCGCAAGCTCCTTGAGCAGCTTGGCCGAGATATTGGCCGATTGCAGGCCGGGCATGATCAGCACGTTGGCCGGACCCGAGAGGCGGGAGAAGGGATAGCTTGCCATGACCTTGGGGTTGAGCGCGGCGTCCGGCGCCATTTCACCTTCGTACTCGAAACCGGGATTCTTCTCGTCGAGGATCGCGACCGCCTCGCGGATATTGTCGAGCCACTTGCCGCTGGGGTTGCCGAAGGTGGAATAGGACAGGAACGCGACGCGCGGTTCATGGCCCATGCGGCGCGCCACGGCGGCGGTTTCGATGGCGAAGTGGGCAAGATCCTCGGCACTCGGCCGCTCGTTCACGGTCGTATCGGCCAAGAACACGGTGTAGTTCTTCGCGATCATCATGTGGATGCCGAAGGGCAGGTGGCCGGGCTTGGGATCGAGCACCTGGCGCACTTCCTTGATCGTCTGCGCGAACGTGCGGGTCATGCCCGAAATCATCGCATCGCCGTGGCCGAGCGCGACAAGCAGCGAAGCGAAGACGTTGCGGTCCTGATTGACCATGCGCCGCACGTCCCGCTCAAGGAACCCGCGCCGCTGGAGGCGTTCGTAGAGGAACGTAACCATTTCGGGTACGAGAGGCGAGACCGCCGAATTGTGGATCTCGTAGCTGTCCGGATCGCCGACGCCGAGTTCGGTCAGCAAATCGTGCACGGCTTGCGTGCGGCCGACGAGCACCGGAGTGCCATAACCGAAATCGCGATATTGGATCGCCGCGCGCAGCACGACCTCGTTTTCCGCCTCGGCGAAGACGACGCGCTTGGGGTTTGCCTTGACCTGCGCATAGACGTTGGTGAGCGCCGAGGTGGTGGGGTTGAGGCGGGCCTTGAGCTCGGTGCGGTAGGCGTCGAAATCCTCGATCGGCCTTTGCGCCACGCCCGAATCCATCGCCGCCTTGGCAACCGCGGAGGAGACGACTTCCATCAACCGCGGATCGAACGGCGCGGGGATGATGTAGTCCAGCCCGAAGGTGTGGTTCTGGCCATAAGCGGCGGCGACTTCCTCGGGCACCTGCTGGCGCGCGAGTTCCGCAATCGCGCGCGCGGCGGCGATCTTCATTTCATCGTTGATCGCGGTGGCGCGCACATCGAGCGCACCGCGGAAAATGAACGGGAAGCCGAGGACGTTGTTGACCTGATTCGGATAGTCCGACCGGCCCGTGGCAACGATGCAATCAGGCCGCGCCGCCTTGGCTTCGGGCGGGGTGATTTCGGGATCGGGATTGGCCATCGCGAAGATGATCGGCTGCGGCGCCATCTTCATCACCCATTCGGGCTTCAATGCGCCCTTGGCCGAAAGCCCGAGGAAAATGTCGGCACCGTCGAGCGCTTCTTCCAGGCTCCGCGCGGCAGTGTCGACCGCATGCGCGCTCTTCCACTGGTCCAAGCCGCCTTCGCGGCCGCGATAGATCGGGCCTTGCCGGTCGCACATGATCACGTTGTCGTGGCGCACACCCATGGCCTTCATCAGCGCGGTGCAGGCGATCGCCGCCGCGCCTGCGCCGTTGACCACAACCTTGACGCTGGAGAGATCACGGCCCGTGAGGAAGCAGGCATTGAGCAACCCGGCTGCCGAGATGATCGCGGTGCCATGCTGATCGTCGTGCATGACCGGGATCTTGAGCTTGTCGCGCAGCGCCTGCTCGATGATGAAGCATTCGGGTGCCTTGATATCCTCAAGGTTGATGCCGCCGAAGCTCGGCTCCATCAACGCGACCGCATCGATGAACGCCTGCGGGTCTTCGGTATCAAGTTCGATGTCGATCGAATCGACGTCGGCGAAGCGCTTGAACAGCACCGCCTTGCCTTCCATCACCGGCTTCGAAGCCAGCGCGCCGAGATTGCCGAGACCGAGGATGGCGGTGCCGTTGGAAATCACCGCAACGAGGTTGCCCTTGGCGGTATAGTCATAAGCGGCGGCGGGATTTTCCGCGATGACGCGCACCAGCACCGCGACGCCGGGCGAATAGGCAAGGCTGAGATCGCGCTGCGTCGCCATGGGCTTGGACGCGATGATCTCGATTTTCCCGGGCCGGATCGTGTTGTGGTAGAACAGCGCCTCGCGCTCGGTGAAGCGAACATTGCTTTCGTCGGTCATGACATCCCCCTACGCGCGCTAGCCCCATGGCCACCTTGATACCCCCCGCTTGCACGATCGGGGCGTCACCAGTGTGAACCGGTCAGAAGTCCCTAGGCTGCCACGTCGCAAAACCCAAGGGCCGTACCGCAAAAAGCAGGCTGCGACCTTCCTGCCAGACAAGCTGGAGGCGGGAATCGGGGTGGCGGGGAAGCCCGGTATCGATCAGCCAGACATAGTCCACGCGGTCAATCGGCGCATACTTCAGCGCGGTATCGACACTGCGCATGCGCCCGCCACGGCAGCCGGACGACCAGACGAATTCAGACGGATCGGCCGTGAAATTGCGACCCGGGCGGAAGCGCGGGATCACCATGTGCAGCCCCGGCACCGCCCAGTTGTCGTTCACCCAGGCCTGCCGATAAAGGCTGGCCAGGCTGGCGAGGTGATCGCGCCGGGTGTTGCGCCAAGATTCTTCGACGCACGAATGCTCCACGAACGCCAGCACGCGGCTGCCCGGCTCGACATGATGAAGCGCGGAAAGCTGCTTGCGATAATCGTCGGCATAATCGGCAAAGCTGGCTGCCGTCACCACCAGCCGCGTGCCGAGGAGCAACATGCCGGCAAAGGCGATGGCGCGGGCCCGATCGAGCGAAACCTGGCTCCAGTCCTGCAAGCCGAGCGCGAGCATGCATGCGACCGGCAAGAGCCGCACATCGACAAAGGCGCTGCCGTTGATATCGCTCGGGATCGCCACGAACAGGGCAAAGACGAGCAGCCCGGGCAAGCCCAGCTGCCACTTCCAGCGCGCGCCCAGAGCCCAGCCGAACAGGATCAGCGCAAAGCACGAAAGCGTGGTGGCCGCATCCAGCACCAGTGACTGATCGCGCAAGGTCAGCACGAAATACCAGGCCTTCTGGTCCCAGCGCCAGCGGTTCATGCTGCGCACCGGCTCGGGCGAGAAGTATTTCCACAGCAGCATCGTCAGCAGCGTGGCGACAAGCGGCCAGCACAGGATGAACAGCCGCTTGGCGATCGCGCGCCAGTCCTGTTCATCACGCAGACGGTGCCATTCGGACGGGTGCCACCAGCCTTTGGGCAGCCGGTCCATCTCGCGGCCCAGCGCATTGGCGCCGATCAGCAGACCGAGCAGCAATCCGCCGATGGCATGGCACAGCATCGCGACCGGCTGCGCGACAATCAGCAGCGCGGCACGCTGCTTCGGCTTGTCTTCGAGCCAGACCGCCGCCGCGAAAGCGGTAAGCGAGAGCCCCGTCGCGAGGATATAGTTGAGAAAGCCGGTGAGCAGCGGAAAGCTGAAGACGAACATGAGCGCCCACGGTGCGCCATGCCCGCCGCGCGGATTGAGCACCCGGATCGTGCCGAGGCAGCCACCGGCGAAAAGACCCGTGGCCAGCACCGTGCTCCACCAACCGGCCGCCAGAATGCCGAACTGCGCACCGATGAGCTTGACCAGCACGTCACCGCCGATGTTGAGGGTGAACACCCACTTCCACGAGAAATACTTGACCAGTGGATTGCCCGGGCCCGCCGCCTCGATCGCCGCAGCGCCCATGTGGCCGGGAATGTCGATCAGCGGCGGCACTTCGACCAGTGCAAAGGGCAGGCACACCAGCATCACAGCGATCATGATGCCGGGCATGCTGAGCCAAGGCAGTGCCGATGCCCGCTCCCACAGACCCCTGAGGCCCATCTGCCAAGATTTCCCGCCGACCTGCATCAACCCCAGTTCACTTTCAAAGTCGTCCTATCCCGATAGGCCCGCAGGACCGAACCCGCAGCCATTCAGAAGCCCCGCCCTGAAGCATCCCGCCATTACGCCCGAACCATTTACGACTTGATGTGTCGATATCCGGTGTCGATCATTTGAGAAACACGCGCGGCTGGTCTAGCCACCTGCGCTGTGAACTCCCATGCCCCAACTCCGATGATGGCGCAATATCTTGCGCTCAAGCAGCAAGCCGGCGGCAGCTTGCTGTTTTACCGGATGGGGGACTTCTTCGAGCTGTTCTTCGAGGACGCCAAAATCGCCGCCAGCGTGCTCGATATCGCGCTGACCAGCCGGGGCGAACATGGCGGCGCGCCGATCCCGATGTGCGGGGTGCCGGTCCACGCAGCGGAGAATTATCTCGCGCGCCTGATCCGCGCCGGGTGCCGGGTCGCCATCGCCGAGCAGACCGAAACGCCTGAAGAAGCCCGCAAACGCGCCGGTTCGAAGGCCTTGGTGGCGCGCGATATCGTGCGCTTCGTTACCGCCGGTACGCTGACCGAAGACGCTTTGCTTGAACCGCGCCGCGCCAATGTGCTGGCAGCGGTGTGCCTCGTGCGCGAACGCGTGGGAATCGCTGCCTGCGATATCTCGACCGGGCGGATGGAGCTGGAGGACTGCGCGCCCGAGGCGCTTGGGGCCGCGCTGGCACGGCTCGGCGCGA
>CANFIV010000009.1 GCA_947446935.1 Sphingomonadaceae bacterium
CCAGATAGCTCCACGGCGCGGGAAACAGCTTGGCAGAAATCGCATAAAGCACATTGGTGTTGGCCGCCGCGATCTCCTGATCCGAAAGCGCGATCAGGATCACTGTCATCAGCACAACGAAAAACACGATAAGGTTGATCATCGCCCAGAACGCCCCGCTCGAGGCATCGGCCGGTTCGGTCTCCTCGCCCAGGTTCATGGTCACGTCCCAGCCCCAGTAGAGAAACACCGAAATCATCGCGCCGTCGGCAAAGGACTTGAAGGTGAACGCGGTTGGCGAAATCCAGGCGAGCGAGACGGCATGTGCCGGCTTGGCACCGAACGCGTAAACTGCCGCGAAAATCAGCGCGAAGATGATCGCCGCTTCCGCGATTGTCACGATCACTTGCGCATAGCTTGCATGGCGAATGCCGCGCAGCACGATAGCTGTCACCGCGGTCAGCCACACCGCAGCAATCCCAGTCACCAGCGGCGTGTTCTCCAACTGATCGGGCGCGAAGAGCAGCAGGGTTGCGGTGGCGGCAGGCAAGGTGGCGGAGACCATGAATACGACCGAGGCGACCATGAGTCCCCAGCCCGCAAAAAAACCCCAGGTCGGGCCGAACACTTTGCCCACCCACGCAAAAGCCGCGCCTGCATCGGGCATCACCCGGTTTAGGCTTGCAAAGGCGAACATCAGCCCCAGCATGAGAAGACCGCTATAGAGCAGGCTCCCGACCGAAAGCGGCCCGATCGTGGCATAGATGGTCCCGGTGGTGACCGCGATGGAGAAGGCCGGCGAGGTCCCGGCGATGCCCATAATGGTCGATTCCAGCGCACTGAGCGCGCCTTTGGCCAGACTTTGTTCTGTCATGTCCGCAAGCTTCTCCAAGACCGCCGTGCCCCGACCAGGCGAAAGCGCATCACACGCTGCCGCGCGGCAATGGTCAAGCGTTCTCGGCAGCCCCCCCCACGCGCCGCTTGCCGGCTGCTGCCGCGCCGGTCTGCCTCGCCTCGCTGCGGATCAAGGTGCTGCCGATATGCGAGATGCCGTCACGGATATCCGCCTCGATCGCGATCCTGAGCGCCATGGTGTCGCGTGCACGCAGCGCCGTCAGCGCCTCGTGGTGCCGGTCCACCGCATAGTGCGCGTCACTGCTCATGATCGCGCGGCGCAGGAATGGGCCGACTTGCAGCCACAGCGATTCGATCAGCGGAAGAAACGTCGATTGCGGCACCGCGCCATAAAGGCAGGCGTGGAACGCGAAGTTGGCACCGATCCACACGTCGTAATCGCGCGCGGCCTCTGCCCGCGTGATCGCGGCATCGAGTTCCTCCATTTCGGCAATGATCGCTTCGGTCACATAGGGCATCGCCCGCTCGGCAGCCTCTGCCTCCAGAACGATGCGCGCGGCGATCAGATCGTTGAATCGCTCGATCGTCATAGGCGGAATGCGCACCCGGCGGTTGTCCTGCAGCTCGACCGCGCGCTCCGCCACCAATTGTCGCAGCGCCTCGCGCACCGGCATGGAGCTGACATCCAGTTCTTCCGCCAGCCCCCGGATCGTCAGCGACTGTCCTGGCTCAATCCGCCCGAGCATGATGTTGCGGCGCAGCCGGCTGAGCACCTGTTGCTGCAGCGTGCGCGGATCATCGGCGATGCGTGCCTCACCGAAATCACCGTAGTCCATCGCCTGTCCCTGCAATCCCGTTCCCGCGCCTAGCGCCAATATGTGATCACAAATAGCTGGTCTCCAGCGCCGGGTCCAGCCAGCAGAGCCTCAAGATGAGGCCAAGATTCGTTGACACCCCTCACCTTGCCTCATTATGTGATCACGAAATTGCCGGAAAGCCCAGCGGACCGCCCGCGCCGCACCGGCCCTTGGACATTCCGAAAAGCCATGACCACACCATCCAGCCAGATCGCCCCGCTCGCCGAGGCCGAGGCCTTCCTCGCCGCAAACCCCGATATCGCCTTCATCGAAGTGATCTTCACCGCGCTTTCAGGTGTGCCGCGCGGCAAGCGCATCCGGCGCAGCGAACTCGCCACTGTCTTTGCCAGCGGCCGCCTGTTTCCCAGTTCGATGCTGGTCGCGGACGTGACCGGTCAGGACTGTGAAGACACCGGCCTCGTCTGGGGCACCGGCGATCCGGACTACCTGCTGCGTCCGGTTTCGGGCACGCTGGTCAAGGCCCCGTGGCTCGGCGATGATGTCGCGCAAGTGCTCACTTCGATGTACTACCTCGACGGTACGCCCTGCGAACTCGATCCCCGGCATGTGCTGCAAGGCGTGCTGGACCGCTTCAAGTCGCTGTCCCTCACCCCCGTCGTCGCCTGCGAGATCGAGTATTACCTCGTCGACGCGCTGCGCGGCCCCCATGGCGAAGTGCGCCTTGCGGGCGCCCCCGCCACCGGCGTTGTTCCGCATCTCACCGACGTGTTCAGCCTGCGCGATGTTCAGGACTTCGCCCCCTTCTTCAAGGAGCTCTGGCGGCAGGCGGACGTGCAGGGCATCCCGCTCGAAGCCGTCATCGCCGAATATGCCGCCGGCCAGGTCGAACTCACGCTGCACCACCGCCCCGATGCCCTGCGCGCGGGCGACGAGGCGCAGATGTACAAGCGCCTCGCCAAGGGCGTCGCGGTTTCGCAGGGCATGGAGGCCACGTTCATGGCCAAGCCCTTCAGCCAGTCGGCCGGCAGCTCGATGCACCTCCACTTCAGCATGGCGGACGCATCGGGTGCGAATATCTTCGCCAGCGAAGACCCCGAAGGCACCCCGCTTATGCGCCACGCCATCGGAGGCCTGCGCGATACACAGGCCGGCGCGTTCGGCATCTTTGCGCCCAATGCCAATTCCTACCGCCGCTTCCGCGCCAATTCCTATGCGCCCACCGCACCGATCTGGGGCGTGAACAACCGCTCGGTCTCGCTGCGCGTCCCCGCAGGGCCGCCCGCCTCGCGCCACGTCGAGCACCGCTTCGCCGGGGCCGACGCCAACCCCTACCTCGCGCTCGCCGCCATGCTCGCGGGTGTGCACTATGGCATGGTCAACCAGATAGACCCCGGCCCGGCGGTCGTCGGCGATGGCTACAAGGCGGCGGCGGATTCGACGCATCAGGTTCCCGGCAACTGGTACGCCGCGATCGATGCGCTCGACAGTTCCGCGATCATGCGCGACTATCTCGGCTCGCGCTTCGTCGACATGTACTGCGCGGTGAAGCGCACCGAACAGGACCGCTTCTTCAGTGAGGTCACCGCGCTCGACTATGACTGGTACCTCAAAAACGCCTGATCCGCTTCTGGAGCGCCGCGAACGCGCCTTCGGCAAAGGCGCGAAGCTGTTCTATGATACGCCGCTGCACCTCGTTCGTGGCGAGGGTGCCCATCTGTTCGCCGCCGATGGCCGCCGCTATGTCGACATGTACAACAACGTGCCCTGCGTCGGCCACGCGCACCCGCGCATTGTCGAGGCCATGGCGCGCCAACAGGCCACGCTCAACACGCACAGCCGCTACCTCAGCGAACCCGCCATCGCGCTCGCTGAGCGCCTGACAGCCCTCCAGCGCGTCACGGAAAGCGCCATTTTCAGTTGCAGCGGCACCGAGGCCATCGAAGTCGCGATCCGCATCGCTCGCATCGCAACGGGCGCGAAAGGCATCGTCTGCACCGACCACACCTATCACGGAAACAACACGCTGGTCGGCGCGCTGACGAACCTTCCGGCTGGCGACACACGCCACACCGACGTGCGCTCCATTCCTTTCCCCGAAACCTTGCGCCCCATCGCGCCGAACCTCACCGGCGAAGCGCTGGCGGATGCCTATGTCGCCCGCCTCTGCGCCGCCATCGAAGATCTGAAAGCCGCAGGAGCAGGCTTTGCCGCGCTCATCCTCTGCCCGATCCTCGCCAACGAGGGTCTGCCCGATATCCCCTCAGGCTTCATGGCCAAGGCGGCACAGGCCGTGCACGCGGCAGGCGGCCTGATCATCGCCGACGAAGTGCAGGCCGGCTATGGCCGCACCGGTCAGTGGTGGGGCTATGACGCTGTCGGTCTCGTCCCCGATATCGTCGTCACCGGCAAACCGATGGGCGCGGGCCTCCCGCTCGCAGCCACGACCGCGCGGCGCGATCTGGTCGAGGGCTTCCGTGCCGAAACCCGCTACTTCAACACGTTCGCCGCCAGCCCGCTGCAAGGCGCGGTGGGCCTCGCCGTGATCGACGTGCTCGAATCCGAAGGCCTGATCGAGAACGCGCGCGTGCTCGGCGCGGAGCTCAAAGCGGCACTAAAGCAGCGCCTCGGCCACTGGCCGGGCCTCGCCGATGTGCGCGGCACCGGACTGTTCCTGGCCGCAGAATTCGTCGGCGACGAGGGCGAGCCTGATACCGCAAAGGCCTTCGATCTTGTCTGTGCCTTGCGTGATCGAGGCTTCCTCACCTCGATCGACGGCGCGTTCAACAACTGCGTCAAGATCCGCCCGCCTCTCGCCCTGCAACGCGAGGACGGGCTCGCCTACCTCGATGCCTTCGATGCCTCCGTCGCGCATGGCAGAAGGCCCGCCGATCGAAGCCTATGCCCCCGCCGCCGAGGCCGCACTCGCGCAATTCGGCCTTGCCGACGCGGCCCTCAGCCCCATCGGCAAAAGCGAAAACGTCGTCTTCCGCACCGAAGCCTCTGACGGTGTGACATACGCCCTGCGCCTCCACCGCCCCGGCTACCTCGCTCTCCCTGCGCTCGAATCCGAACGCCTGTTCACCGCTGAACTCGCCGAGCAAGGCCTGATGGTCCCGACCGGCCGCCCCACCACAGCCGGAAACTGGTACGCCCAGGTCGCCACCCCCGATCCCGAAGGCAGCCGCCTTGCCGGCCTCACCCTCTGGCACCCCGGCCAGACGCTCGAAAGCCTGATCGGCAAGGATCGCGGCCCAGCCACTTGGGACTGGTTCGAGCGTACCGGCGCGCTCCTCGCCGATCTCCACAACGCCGCTTCAGGCTGGAACCCGCCCCCCGCTTTCACCCGCCACCGCCTAGACGCAGACGGCCTTGTCGGCGAAGCGCCGTTCTGGGGCCGTTTCTGGGATCTGCCCTGCCTCACGGCAGATGAACGCCGGCTCCTGACAGTGGCGCGCGACCTCGCCACCAGCCGCCTCGCGGACCTTGCCGATCCGCTCCTGCTCATCCACGCCGATGCCCACCCCGCCAACGTCCTCGTCAGCGAAGGCCACTTGGGCCTCATCGATTTCGACGATTGCGCCTGGGGCTGGCCCGTCTTCGACATGGCCGTCAGCCTGTGGAGCGCCTCCAGCGAGCCGCGGTTCGGCGAACTGCGGGGCCGGTTCCTCGCTGGCTACGCCAGCCGCCGCGCACTCCCAGCGGACGTGCTGGCGCAGTTCGACCTGTTCCTGCTCACCCGCACGCTCATGCTGATCGGCTGGTCAGCCGACCGCCCAGAAGTGGCGGGTGACGCAGCGGAGTGGAAGCCCCGCCTGATCGGCAAGGTATTGAAAGGAATCGAGGATCTGAATCGGACCTGAAGCTTACTTGAGATTCAGGATTCATCTTTAGATTCCAAGCTTGTCCCTGAGGCCATAGTACCACGAGCCCATCACGCAGTAGGGCACGCGAAACAGCTTGCCGCCGACGAACGGAATATAGGGCAGCGAGGCAAACACATCGAACTTGCTCATTTGTCCGTCGATTGCCTCGGCCAGCCGCCGCCCGAGCATCTGCGTCGTCGTCACCCCGTGGCCGCTATCGCCTTGCGAAAAATAGACACTGTCCGAAACGCGCCCCATCTGCGGATAGCGCGTCATGGTCAGCGCGAAGTTGCCGCTCCACTGAAACTCGATCTTCGCATTCTTCAGCTGCGGGAACGTCAGGTGCATTTGCGGCACGATCTTGCCCTCGATCGAGGCCGGATCGGTGCCGCCATAGACCGTGCCGCCGCCATAGAGCAGCCGGCCATCGGCAGTGCGCCGATAATAATCAGGGATATAGCGGATATCCTCGATGCAGTAGTTCGTCGGAAAGAGCTCCTCCAGCAGATCGTCACCCAGCACCTCGGTCGTGATGATCTGGCTGGAAACCGGCAGGATGCGAGAGGACAAGTCAGGCGCGGCATCGCCAAGATAGGCGTTGCCGCAGACCAGCACTTTCTTGGCGCTCACCTTGCCCTTGGCGGTATGCACCACCGGTACCGCGCCGCGATCCACATGCGTCACGCGCGAATGCTCGAAGATCCGCCCACCCAGCCCCTCGAACGCCGCCGCTTCGCCCAGCACATAGTTGAGCGAGTGCATGTGCCCGCCCTTGGGATCGAACATGCCGCCGATATAGCGATCCGAATTGATATGCTTGCGCGCCTCCGCGCCCTCGGCAAGGAACATCTCGCTGTGGCCGTGGCGGTGCCATTCCTCGGTGCGCTCGGCCAACTCGCGCAGCTGCGGCTTGCTCATCGCAACAATGGCGTTGCCCGCGCGCAGATCGCACTGGATGCCATACTTCGCCACGCGCTCGCGGATGATAGCCTGGCCTTCCAGCGCCATCGCCCCGAACGCCGCCTCTGCATCCGCCCCGTAATGCTTGCGCACTTCCTGCATCCGGCGGCTGTAGCCATTGACGAGCTGCCCGCCGTTGCGCCCCGAAGCGCCCCAGCCCACGCGCTCGCCCTCGATCACGATCACCTTGTACCCGCGCTCGGCCAGCTCCAGCGCCGCTCCCATGCCGGTGAACCCCGCGCCGACCACGCAGATGTCGCAGGTCTCCTCACCCAGCAGTTCAGGGCGGCGCGGCGTGGAGTTTGCCGTCGCGGCATAATAGCTGGGCAGGCCTGCATAAGGTGCGGCGGGGGTGAAGTGTTCGATTGTGCGGTCAGTCATGCGGCCGGATTAGGAGCCGAGCCACCGCAATGTCAACGCAAAATGTGATCACATTTTCATCACAACGCCTAAGCTACGACCGGCAAAGCCGATCTATCCGCCCTCTTTGTGATCAAATTCCCCTCAATCATGCGGATCGCGCACTGTCTCCATCGCGACGAAGGTGGACGTGCTCGCCACATGCGGCAGGCTTGAGATTTTCTCGCCCAGCACCGCGCGGTAGCGGCGGATATCCGCCGTGCGCACTTTGAGCAGATAGTCGAAACTGCTGGCGATCATGTGGCATTCCTCGATCTCGGGAATACGCAGCACCGCCTGCCGGAAAGCCTCCAGCGCCGCCTCACGGGTGTCGGAAAGCTTCACTTCGGTGAAGGCCACGTGGTCCAGCCCCACTTTGCGCGGATCGAGAATGGCGCGAAAACCCCGGATATAGCCCTCCGCAATCAGCCGCTTGAGCCGAAGCTGCGTCGGCGATTTCGAAAGCCCGATGCGCTGCGCCAATTCCGTGATCGGCAGCCGTCCCTCGACCGAAAGCTCCGTAAGGATCGCCTGATCAAACCGGTCTAATTGACCGCTCGAAGCCCAATCATGTTCCTGATCACCTGTCATCTGGTCAATATAAAGGCAAATCAAATGGCTCATCAACGCAAATCAGGAATATCGCCTTTCCTGAAAATGATAGAAGGTCAGCACTCCTTCCGAAAGCGCCCGCCATGTTCGCACCCCGCATCTCGCGCGAAACCCCGCTCCGCCGCGCGATCACGCTCGCCACCCGCAGGCCAGAGGCGGACTGCGTGCGGCCCTTGCTCGAAGCCGCCACGCTGCCCAAAGCCCAACGCACCGCAATCGCCGCCACCGCCGCTGCGCTCATCGCGCGCCTGCGCGCCAAGGACCGCCCGGGCGGCGTTCAGGCCCTCGTGCAGGAATTCGCGCTTTCGAGCCACGAAGGGGTCGCGCTGATGTGCCTCGCCGAAGCCTTGCTGCGCATCCCCGATATGCCAACGCGCGACGCGCTGATCCGCGACAAGATCGCCAATGGCGATTGGGCCGCGCACCTCGGCACAGAGAAGCCGCTCTTCGTCAATGCCGCTACCTGGGGCCTCGTCATCACCGGCAAACTCGCCGGAAGCGTCGATGAAACCGGCCTCGGCTCCGCCTTGTCCCGTTTGGTCGCGCGGCTGGGCGAGCCCGTCATCCGCCGCGGCGTCGATGTCGCGATGCGGATGTTGGGCGAGCAGTTCGTCACCGGCCAAACCATTGAGGAAGCCCTGAGCCGCGCCAGCAGCCGCGAAGCGCGCGGCTATGCGTTCTCCTACGATATGTTGGGCGAAGCCGCTGCCACCGCCGCCGATGCGGCGCGCTACTTCGCCGACTACGTTCACGCCATCCACGCCATCGGCAAGGCCAGCGCAGCTCGCGGGATTGTCGCCGGCCCCGGCATATCGATAAAGCTCTCCGCACTTCACCCGCGCTACAGCCGCAGCCAGGCCGCCCGCGTCATGAACGAGTTGCTGCCCCGCGTGCATCAGCTTGCCGAACTCGCAAAGGGCTACGACATCGGCTTCAATATCGACGCCGAAGAGGCCGATCGGCTCGAACTCTCGCTCGATATCCTCGAATCGCTCGCCCACGCACCCGCGCTCACCGGATGGAACGGCCTCGGCTTCGTCATCCAGGCCTATCAGAAGCGTTGCCCGGCGGTGATTGACTGGATTGTCGCGCTCGCCCGCGCCAGCCAGCGCCGCATCATGGTGCGCCTCGTCAAAGGGGCTTACTGGGATGCTGAAATCAAACGCGCTCAGGTCGATGGCCTGCTCGACTTCCCGGTCTACACCCGCAAGGTCTACACCGATCTTGCCTATGTGGCCTGCGCGCAAAAGCTGTTGGCCGCACGCGATGTGGTCTTCCCCCAGTTCGCCACGCACAACGCGCAGACGCTTGCCACGGTCCACCACCTCGCAGGGCCGGACTTCACCCTTGGCGACTACGAGTTCCAATGCCTCCACGGCATGGGCGAGCCGCTTTACGACGAAGTTGTGGGGCCCGACAAACTCGCCCGCCCGGCGCGCGTCTACGCCCCCGTCGGCACGCACGAAACCTTGCTCGCCTACCTCGTGCGCCGCCTCCTCGAAAACGGCGCGAACTCCTCATTCGTCAACCGCATTGCCGACCCGGAAGTCCCCATCACCGATCTGATTACCGACCCCGCAGACGACGTTCGCGCCATGCCCCAACCCGGCGGCCCACACCCCGGCATCGCGCTTCCCGCCGCGCTCTATGCTGATCGCCGCAATGCCATGGGGCTCGATCTCGCCGACGAGCACACTCTCGCAGCGCTGTCCGAAGCACTCGCCATCAGCCCCGCCAGGCCATGGACCGCAGGCAATCCGGACCGCCCTGCCCAGCCCGTCCTCAACCCCGCCGATCACAGCGACGTGGTCGGCCATGTCCACCCCGCCACCCCAAGTGACGCTGCCCGAGCCGCGCAGATCGCTCTGGCCTCCGCCTCAGCATGGCAAGCCGTGCCCGTCGAAGACCGCGCCGCGTGCCTCGCACGCGCCGCCGATGCGATGCAGGACGCGATGCCTGAACTCATTGCGTTGATCATGCGCGAAGCCGGCAAGTCCGCCGCCAACGCCGTCGCCGAAGTGCGCGAGGCCGTCGATTTCCTGCGCTACTATGCCCAGCAGGCCCGCCAATCGCTCGCACAGGCCCAGCCGCTCGGCCCGGTCGTCTGCATCAGTCCGTGGAACTTCCCGCTGGCGATCTTCACCGGCCAGATCGCCGCCGCGCTTGTCGCGGGTAATCCGGTACTCGCCAAGCCCGCCCCTGAAACCCCGCTGATCGCCGCCGAAGCCTCACGCATCCTGCACGCCAGCGGCATCCCGGCGGACGCGCTCCAACTCCTCCCCGGCGGCGGCGAAATCGGCGCGGCGCTGGTCGCCGCTCCTGAAACGCAGGCCGTCGTCTTCACCGGCTCCACCAACACCGCGCGTCTGATCCAGCAGCAGCTTGCCGGCCGCCTAACCACCAGCGGCGCGCCCATCCCGTTTGTCGCTGAAACCGGCGGGCTCAACGCCATGGTGGTCGATTCCTCCGCGCTCGCCGAACAGGTCGTTGCCGATGTCCTCGCCTCCGCCTTCGACAGCGCAGGCCAGCGCTGCTCTGCGCTGCGCCTGCTGTGCCTGCAGGAGGATGTGGCCGACCGCACACTGCGCATGATCAAGCAGGCCATGGCCGAGCTCAGCGTGGGCGACACCCGCGAACTCAGCGCCGATATCGGCCCGGTCATCACCGCCAAGGCCCGCGATGGCATTCGCGCCCACATCGCCGCGATGCGCGCGCGTGGCTTCCCCGTCACCGAAATGCCGCTCGTCGCTTGCGACGCACTGGGCACTTTCGTCGCCCCCACGCTGATCGAGCTGCCCTCGGTCGCAGACATGGGCCCCGAAGTCTTCGGCCCCGTGCTCCACGTCGTGCGCTACAAGGCTTCCGAGCTTGATGGGCTGATCGCGGCGATCAATGCCACCGGCTATGGCCTCACGTTCGGCCTCCACACCCGCATCGATCAGACGGTGCAGCGCGTGACGCGCCAGATCGCGGCAGGCAATCTCTATATCAATCGCAATGTGATCGGCGCGGTCGTCGGGGTCCAACCGTTCGGCGGGCGCGGCCTTTCCGGCACCGGACCAAAGGCTGGCGGCCCGCTCTATATCACCCGGTTCGTTCAGGGCGCGCAGCCCACTCCGCAGCACGCAAGCCACGCGAATCCCGCGCTTGCAGACTTGCGCATCTGGGCTGCACAGCAAAGCCTCGCACAAACGCTCACCGCCATTGACGCCTATGCCGCCGCCTCGCGGCTTGGCGAGGAAACCGAACTCCCCGGCCCGGTGGGTGAGCGCAATCTCTACAGCTTCCACCCGCGCGGCCGCATCGGGTGCCGGGCCCATAGCGTCGAAGGCCTGTGGAATCAGGTCGCCGCCGTACTCGCTGCCGGTGGCACTGCGGTGATCGCCCCCGGCAGCCCCGTCTCGGCGCGTCCGGCCGGCTTTCCCGCCAGTCTTTCCGCGCGCGTGGTCTGGACGCACGAGGATCTCGCGCAAATGCCCGGTCTCGCCGCCGCGCTCATCGATGGTGACGCCGCCACCTTGGCAGAGGCAACTTGCGAACTTGCCGCGCGCGAAGGCGCTCTTGTCACGCCCTATGCGCCGCTGTCAGGCTCCGGCGCGGCAGCGCGCTACAATCTCGATTTCCTGCTCGAGGAAGTATCGCTCTCGATCAACACGACCGCAGCGGGCGGAAACGCAAGCCTGATGGCGCTGGCCTGATATCCATCCATCTCTACCGCACCATCCGCGCGACCAGTCGCCGCGCAGCTTCGCTGACATCGCCCCAGACCGCCGCGAAATCCTCTTCGGTTCCGCCATAGGGGTCGATCACCGCAGAGCCCTCGCGCCCGGGGACAAGGTCCATCAGCAGGCCAAGGCGCGCGGTAGACCGCCCCAAAAACTCGTGAGGCGCAATCCGCTTCAGATCGCGCAAGTTCTGCGGATCGAGCGCGAATATCTGGCCAAAGTGCTGGAAATCCTGCGGCCGCACCTGCCTTGCGCGATATCCTGATATATCGATGCCATGTTTTGCAGCTTCGGCAATGGACCGCGCATCGGGAGGATTGCCCGCGTGCCACCCGCCTGTTCCAGCCGAATCGATGGTGATCGCCAGGCCCGCCGCCACAGTTTCGGCCCTGAGTGCGGCTTCGGCCAGCGGCGAACGACAGATATTGCCCAGACATACGAACAGGACGGAAGGCTGGCTCACGAGGATCAAGATCTCCCGGCGAGATCCCTCTGCGCCGGTCTGCCCATGGCGATCAGAAACGGATTCTCGTCCTGCCTGCGAAGAAACACGGATTTGCTGGTGATGTCCAGCCAGTCCAGCGCCACAATGGACTGCCCGATCGCCCCGCCCAGCGTCTCGCCGGGGCCGAGCAGCACCACGCGGTCGGGCGCGAATTCACGAAGCGCGACGGTCATGGCGGCCGTAAAATCATACGGTGCCAGAATCTGGTGCCCAAAGGTATAGTCCCACAGCGCCTGCGGGTCCGTCTCGAACTGCCGCCACACCGCCCCGCGCCCATCGATCAGCGGCACCTTGGGCGTTCCGAACCACGCCGCCGGCAGCGATGCGCGCGCCGCCGCCGCGCTTGGATGCATCAGCGGTGTGTGAAATGGTCCATGCCCCGGCAGCCGCAGCGGCGGGCG
>CANFIV010000010.1 GCA_947446935.1 Sphingomonadaceae bacterium
CCTGCTGGAGGACTATCTGATTCCCGACATTATTGCGTGATTACAGATTCTTGAGCGTTCCCGACCGGATCTGTGACGGCAAACCACTCCGTATCGTTACGGCACAGTTTAAAAAGCCCTGTGAACGGACACCTTGCGCTCAGTTGAGCGCGGGGCAACGATGTGACTATGCGCTTGGGATGGCGCTCATGCCCAACCTCAATCCGCGCATCGTCGAAGCGCTTTATTCCGACGCACTTACGCTCGCTGACGAGGCGCGCGCAGTGTTCGACCGGCTGCGCCATGGGCACTACCGCGACGCGTTGGTGGGTGCCAACGATGATCCCGAAGCCGATCTCGCGCATGTGCAGCTGAGCTGCGAGGCGCTGCGCACCACCACGCGGGTGATGCACTGCCTGGCCTGGCTGCTGAATCATCGTGCCTATTTTGCCGGCGAACTCAGCGAATTACAGCTCCGCCGCCATGGCAGGCTGATCGCCAATTTCCCCTTGAGCGATCCGCTGCAGGCTGTAGCCCTTCCAGTCGAGGCCCAGCGCTGCGTGCAAGACAGCGAACGGCTCTACGCCCGAATTCAACGGCTTGAGTACGCCTGGAGGGGTGAACCGAACGACGGTGGCAGCGCGATCGAACGTCTGCGCCAAAGGTTGGCAGCTACCGTTCCAGCTGCGCTCTGATCGCCGACGACCTGACGCGCAAGCGTTGCGCGAAGCCGCTGCAATCCCCATAGCAGGAAAATGGCTTCTTCAACCTCTGCGCCCGGCGCTGCGATCCCCGATCGGTCCGAATGGAACACCGGACTTGCTGTGGAACTCGAGCCCCTCGTCCGGCGCGTACTCGCTCCCAATCCCTCGCCCTATACCTTCAATGGTACCCAGACTTACCTGATCGGAAACGGCCGGGATGTCGCTGTGATCGATCCCGGTCCGGCGGGGACCGGCCCGGCAGGGCACGCCGATACGAATGGTGACGGCCATGTCGAGGCGATCCTCAAGGCGACCGCTGGCCAGCGCATCGTCGCTATCATGTGCACCCACACCCACCGCGATCACAGCCCGGCAGCCGGCCCGCTGCAGGCCGCAAGCGGAGCGCCGATCATCGGCTGCGCCGCCTTGGCGATCGACGACAGCAGCGCCGGGACAGGCGTGCGCGCCGATGCCGAATTCGATCCGTTCTATGCACCGGACAGGGTGCTTGCCGATGGTGAGCGACTGGCAGGCGATGGCTGGACGCTCGAGGCCGTCGCCACTCCGGGTCATACCAGCAACCACCTCTGCTACGCGCTGATCGAAAGCGGAGCGCTGTTTACCGGGGATCACGTCATGGGCTGGTCCACCACGGTTGTCTCACCTCCCGATGGCGATATGGCCGCCTACATGCTGTCGCTGAACAAGCTGCAGATGCGCGTGGACCAGGTTTACTACCCGGCGCACGGCCCGGCCGTGACCAAACCGCAGCAACTGGTGCGCGGCATGATAGGACATCGCCGGCAACGCGAAGCGCAGATCCTGCGACTGCTGGGTGAAGCGCCCGCGACGATTCCCGAAATGGTGGCCCAGATGTACAAGGGGCTCGATCCCCGACTGACCGGCGCGGCGGGCCGATCCGTGCTCGCGCATATTCTGGATCTGGAAGCAAAGGCCCGAATTGCGCGGGGCCCCCAAGCGGCCCCTCAAGCGGCAGAGCAGCAATGGACCCTGATCGCCTGACGCCCGCGCCTTCCACCTCCGCGCTGGCCGCGCCTCGCCGGTGGCGCATGGCCGTATTGCCATGGGTGCTGTTTCTGGCAGCCGCAGCGTTTGCAGGCTGGCTGGCTTGGCAAAAGTGGCGGCCGGAAACGATCGGTGACCCGCTTGCAACCAGCCTTGTCGCGTTCGAAAAGCAGGACCGTCTCACCGTCTTCAGCGCACAATTGGCCCCAGTTGTTGCGAGCGATGACAGCCGCCTCTTTGGCCTCGTCACCTCCCGGCAAGTCGCAGTCATTCCTGCGCGGGTCGACTATGCCATCGATCTCGGCAAAGTCGGGCGCGACCGCCTGCGCTGGGATGTCGCCACCAAGACGCTGACAATCAGGCTTCCGGCTCCGGAGGTTACCCGCCCCAATCTCGATGAGGGCCGCGCCCAGTATCTGCGTGAAGGCGTTTGGATCACCCGTGCAGCGCAGGACAAGCTGACCCGCGACAACACGATGCTCGCCGAGCGGCTGGCAGTCGAGCAGGCGGCGAATCCCGTACTTCTCGGCCTCGCCCGGGGCGCGGCAAAAGACGCCATACGGCAGAACCTTGCAATTCCGCTGCAAGTCGCGGGCTATGGCGATGTCAAGCTGGCCGTCACCATAGATGGCGAACAAGCCGCGCCTTGATGGACTTGCGGCGCGTTGGCCGGGTGCCTAAGTGCTGCCATGCACCGGGCTGTGTCCTTCCCGTCCGGCATCCAGGGGATATTGCGCGATGACAGCCCAGCCCACCAACCTCACCGGCCTCGACCTGCGCGCCGAAATCGACCGGCTGCGCAAAGACCGCAATGCGGTGATCCTCGCGCACTACTACCAGAAGCCCGAGATTCAGGACCTTGCTGATTTCGTCGGCGATTCGCTGGAGCTTTCGCGCAAGGCGGCCGCGACCGACGCCGAAGTGATCGCCTTCTGTGGTGTGAAGTTCATGGCCGAAACCGCGAAGATTCTGAGCCCCGAGAAAATCGTGGTGTTGCCCGACATGGACGCCGGTTGCAGCCTTGAGGATTCGTGCCCGCCAGAGAAGTTTCGCGCCTTCCGTGAAGCCCATCCCGACCACATCGCGCTGACCTACATCAACTGCTCGACCGAGGTGAAGGCGTTGAGCGACGTCATCGTGACGTCATCCAGCGCCGAAACGATCCTCGCGCAGATCCCGCCCGAGCAAAAGATCATCTTCGGCCCGGACCGCCATCTTGGCGGCTATCTCAATCGCAAGTTCGGCCGCGAGATGCTGCTTTGGCCGGGCGTATGCATCGTGCACGAGGCGTTTTCGGAAACCGAACTGCTCAAACTCATGGCCCAGCACCCCGGCGCCCCGGTCGCCGCGCATCCGGAATGCCCACCCACTATCGTCGATCATGCCGACTATGTCGGCTCGACCAGTGGCATCCTCCAATTTGCCCGAACTTTCCCCGGCGATACGCTGATCGTCGCGACCGAGCCGCACATCATCCATCAGATGCAGCTGGCGCTGCCCGAGAAGACCTTCATCGGGGCGCCTGGCGCTGACGGCAACTGCAACTGCAACATTTGCCCCTACATGGCGCTGAACACGCTGGAAAAGCTCTACGTTGCACTGCGCGATCTCGCGCCCCGGGTGGAAATCGAGGAAACGCTGCGGCTGGACGCCAAGAAGAGCCTGGACGCAATGCTGGCCATGGCCAGCGGCACGATAGGGCTGGGCGATCTGGGCGCTCGCCAATAACGGGCGGACCAGCACAATGAACAGCCCGCCAGCCAAGCGCGCGCCTATCAAGCGTCCCACCCGCGCGCGGGAAATGCAGGATGCGCTGAACCACTATATATACCACCCGCTCGCCTGGCAGCTGGCGCGCGCCCTCGCGCCGACACCGCTCACGCCCAATATGGTCTCGGTGTTCGGCGGGATGCTCGTGGTGACGGCGGGGGTGGTCTATTGGGGCACCACCGGCCCATGGTGGGCCTTGTTAGGTATGGCGCTGCACCTGTCATGGCATGTAGTCGATGGTGCCGACGGAGATCTCGCGCGCATCACCGGCAAGACCAGCCCGCTGGGCGAGTTGGTCGACGGGATCTGTGACTATGTCAGCCACATCGTGCTCTATGTGCTGTTGGCTTTTGTCCTGACTCGCGCGCTGGGGCCGGGCTGGGCCTGGTTCTGGACCCTGTCTGCGGGCGCCAGCCACATCGTGCAGGCGAACCATGTCGAAGTGCAGCGCCGGTTCTATCAGTATTGGACCTATGGCGTTCCATGGCTCCACAATTCCAATGGTGCCGACCGCGCACTCTTTCGCGAGAGTGGCGGCATTGGCTGGCTCCTGCGGATCATTGTGGCTGGCTATCTCCGGCTGGCCGCGGGCATGAGCCCCAACGCCCTGCGCATCGATGCGGCCGTGACCCGCGCCATGGCGGATGATCCAGCCATGCTGGCTCAAATCCGCACCGAAGTGCAACGCGAACAACGCCCGCTGCTGTCGCTGCTGCGGTATCTGGGCCCCAATCCGCGTGCAGTCCTGCTCGGCATCTCGATGATTGCCGGAAGCCCGCTCTGGTATTTCATTTATCTGTCGGTGGCGCTCAATCTGCTGCTGGCGCTTTCCGTGCGGTTGCATGATGCGGCCGCTGGCCGGGTCGTGGCGAGGCTGGGTCTGGCCTGAGCTTTCCTCAGGCGGTTTGATCGCGGCCTATACCCAGCATGCAGATCGCGATGACGCCAATTGCCAGAACCTGCACCACAACCCACACCGACCAGTTTGAGTGATTGTAAAGCCAAACCCCTATCGCCGGGGAGATGATGTAGGCCGAGCCATTGACCGCAGCGACAATCCCTGCGGACTGGCCCTGCTCGGCAGGTGTTACGGCAAGGCTGGCACCGGAAGTGAAACCCGGGCGGAACAGCCCGAACCCAAGCGAACAAATCGCAAAGCCCACCGCGATGGCGTGCAGGTCGCGGCCAGCCGCCATGGCCAAGGTGCCGACACACACGAACCCCATGCCCCACAAAATCGAGGTGCGCGGCCCCAATTTCATCATCGGAATGAGGCCCCACTGCGACAGCAAGGTGGCGACAGCCCCGCTCATCAGCACCAGACCGATAGGTCCGGCTGCCGCATCGGGTTGATGACGCAGGCCGAGCCGATCAAGCAGCAAAAAGCCGACTATGCCGAGCAGGATCGATTGTGCCTGCCCGCCCAGAACGCCAACGGCAAGCCAGGCACGCATCCGCGCATCGGTCCACCGCAGGCGACCAGAAAGCGAATCGACCGAATGCGGATCGTGCGCCATGCTCCCAAGCGCATCATCGAATTCCACGTGCCCGGCTTCGACCAAATGCGGGCTGGATGAGGCACTGAGCGGCTCTCCCATGATGTCGCCACGCCCCGAAAAACGCGGATCATCATCTGGCAGGCGAAGCCGCAGCAGCATCGACACCACCACAGCGGCGAGCGTGAAGGCGGCAAAGGGCCCGATCAGGCCTATGCCTGGCAGGATCAGAAGCGGTGCCAGTGCGGGCCCGAGCACGGTGCCAAGACCAAAGCTGGAGGAGACCATCGACAGCGCCTGGGTGCGCTCGGCGCGGCTGGTGCGACTGGCGACATAGGCTTGGACTGCAGGCGGCGCGGCAGAGCCGAACCCGCCGTAGAGCGAGCGGGCGGCTGCGAAGAGAAGGATTGCGGTAAGCCCGCTGATCATGCCGCGCAGGCCAGCAAAGAGCGCCGCGCCGCACAGCGCAAACGATATGGCAAAGCCGGTGAGGCCGAGCGCCATCATGGCCTTGCGTCCGCGTCGGTCCGAACGGCGTGCCCAGAACGGCGCAAGCAACATCCACAGCAAAGCAGACCAGCTATAAGCAAGACTGACCCATACGTCGGCAATATGCAGATGCGTGCCGATCGATGGCATGACCGATTGCATCGCGGTGTTGCCAGCTGCCGTGACCAGCATGACAGCAAACAGCAGCGCCATCCGGCCCCGCGGCAATTGGACGTCAGCCTCAGCCATCTCGGTCAAGTTGCGGCCGCCGCTGAATCACGTCCACCAAGCTGGCCGTAGACCGCTGCGAGCATCGCCACGAAATAGGTGTAGCCAGCTGCTCGCAAAGTACAGTCCACAACTTCCCCAAGGAGCCGCTGGGGCTCGCCCTGCAGGAAAAGCACCAGCACCACGCTGACAATCATCATGACTAGGCCATAGATGACAACGAAAACCAAGGCGACCAGCGCGAAGAACAGCAGGATGCGCCCCGCGTTGCCGCGCGTCAGCCTGATGCTCTCGCGTATTGCGGCGATTGGATTGCGCTCCGCCTGTCCGGCCACCACCGGGCCAACCAGCATCGTGCGCATGATCGGATAGAGCAGTATGCCGAGGGCAACGGAGACCGCGACCCGATCGGGCAAGACCAAGGCAAGCAGACTGGCGAGCACCATCGAGAGCGGCACCAAGGCCAAGGCAATGAGCAACTGTGCGAGAAGGTAGGAAAGCAAGGTCCTGAAGCTGCGACGTATCGCCTGTGCAACAGTCGGTCGCGCGCCGTCCAGCATAACCACCAGCATCGTCAGCATGCCGGCCATAGGCAGAAGCGAGAGGGGCAGCAGGACCGGAAGAGAGCTGGCATAGTAGCTCTGGATTGTTTCAAGCACCTTCGCCTCGCTCAAGCCCCGGGTCAGGGGCAGCGGCGGCACAAACACTGCTCCGGCAAGCCAGGGTAGGAGGAAGAACACACCTGCGATCGCCACCAACAGATCGCGGTTTGCTGCTACCATGCGGGTGGCGCTGGCCCAGGCAGCACTGCTGTCCAAGATCGTCACGGTTTCATGTCCCTTTCAGGCCATTCCCTAGCAGGCCAGCCTCCACTGCGCACCCCCTACTCGAGCCAGCTTGCGCCCGTGCGGATTCGCGAACTCTTGCCAGCAAACGCAACGCAGGCCATGCGCTTGTGCCATGCGCATCCTGGAGCAGATTGAAATCAGGCAGGACTACAGCCCCGCACCCTATCGCGAGGCCCTTGCCGACATGTCTGCAAGAAATACAGCCATTGCCGACAAGGCCGCGCGGGAACTGATCTGGCTGCTTGAACACCCCCCAGTCTACACCGCTGGCACGAGTGCCGTCGCCGCTGAACTGCTCGATCCACGATTCGAAGTTGTCGAAGCCGGGCGTGGCGGTCGGTATACTTATCATGGCCCGGGGCAGCGCGTCGGATATCTCCTGCTCGACCTCGGCAAGCGCGCGCGCGATGTGCGCGGCTTTGTCCATGCCGTTGAAGGCTGGGTGATCGATACGCTCGCCGATTTCGGGGTTGAATCATGGCGGACATCAGGCCGGGTCGGCATCTGGACACGAGGGCCCGACGGGCGAGAGGCCAAGATCGGCGCAATCGGGGTGCGCATCCGGCGCTGGGTCACGATGCATGGCTTTTCGGTAAATCTTGCGCCCGATCTGACTCATTTCGGCGGGATTGTGCCCTGCGGCATCGAAGATTTCGGCGTGACCAGCCTTGCCGCACTTGGCATTCCGGTTGCGCCTGAGGCTTGGGATCGTGCATTGCTGGCTCGGGCCGAAGCCTTTCTCGCCCGCCTCGCGCCGCACAGCCAGGGTGCAGAGGACCCGGAGAATATGCCATGAGCCGCATGCTGTCGTTTCCAACACTGGGCCTGATGCTGAGCCCGCTTCTGCTGCTCGCGAGCTGCGGCAAGCAGTCAGCGCCGCAAGCCGGGGCGACCGCGAGCGGTGAGGTGCTGCCCGGGACCGTGAGCGACGCCATGCTCGAAACTGATCGCTCGCAGGCCGAAGCTCCGCTCGCGCCCGGTGCAGCGAGCTCGGCAAAGAAAATTGGCGCAGCCACGGCGACATCAGCTTCGGAACCGGCGGATGACGCCAGCGCTGGCGCGGCAAATACAGAGCAACCATCAGAGCCGCCCGCAGCCACTGCGGCCTCACCCAAGCCCAAGCCTGCGGCCACTTCCAAGCCGCCGGTCGTCAAGTCACCAGTTGCCAAACCAACTGCGGCCAAGCCAACTGCGGCCAAACCAACAGCAGGTTGACCCAGGCCTAGTCGATCCCCAGCGTGGCCTTGGCCAGCTTGAGATGCGGCTGATCAAGCATGCGACCATCCATCTGGAGGGCACCGACTCCGGGATTGGTGGCAAATGCTTCGACAATCGCACGCGCCTCGGCGAGTTCATTTTCGGTCGGCGTAAACGCCGCATTGATCAGCGGAACTTGCGCCGGATGGATTGCCAGCATCCCGGCAAAGCCATCGGCCCGCGCGGCTTCGGCCGCACGGCGGGTGCCATCCTCGTCGCGAAAATCGGCATAAAGCGTATCGATCGGCCAAACCCCTCGCGCATGGGCCACGAGGAGTGTCTGCGCACGCACGAACCGGAAGGCATCGGTCCACTGGCCCGCCTCATCCCGCTTGCGTGAGGCACCAAGTTCAGCCGAGAGATCTTCCGCACCCCAGGTCAACCCGGCCAGCCGCGGCATCGAGGCATCCATGTAGGCCGTGATGGTCAGCGCGGCGCGGGGTGTCTCGCTGACCAGCGGGATGAGGCGGGTCTGTCCATTCGGAATCGCGTTTCGTTGTTCCAACTCGTAAATCTCGGCGGCGACCTGGCGGATCTGCTCTGGCCCTTCCGCCTTGGGCAGCATGATACCTTCGGGTGCCCCCGCCATGACCGCTGCGAGATCCTCGCGCCACAGGCCGCTGTCCACAGCATTGATACGCACCCAGCGTGCCTGCTTGCGCATGGTGATCTGGCGTTTGTGCGCTTCCAGCCAGCTACGCGTCATGCGACGGGCATTGGCCTTGGCAGAGGGCGCGACCGCATCCTCAAGATCGACAATCAGCGCATGCGCCCCCGTCTCAGGCGTCTTCAGCAGCTTCTTTTCACTGTCGCCGGGAACGAACAGCCAGGAACGGGGGATGGTGCGCAAAGTGAGCTCCTTAGGCTGAAGCGCTGGCTTGCTCTTCAGCAAGCGTCGGATAATCGATGTAACCCGCCTCGCCCGGGAAGTACCACGTTTGTGGCACGCCGACGTTGGGCGCCAAGTTGGCATCCAGACGAATGCGCTCTACCAGATCGGGGTTAGAGATATACGGGCGGCCAAAGCTGATTGCATCGGCGCGGCCAGAGGCGACATCGGCCGCCGCGCCTTCCGGCGTATAGTCGCTGTTGAGCACCAGCGGCCCGGTGTAGTGCTGGCGGATCAGGCCATCCTGCGGCGGCACGGTGGTTGCGCCAAACGTACCATTCGGTCCAGGCTGGCGCAGCTCGACAAAGCTGACCTTCAAGGCCTCCAGAACCCGGGCCGCTTCGGCAAACAGCGTTGCAGGGTCGCTATCGTCCACACCCTGGCTTTCCCCGTTCGGCGAAAGGCGGATCGAGACGCGATCGGCACCCCATATGGCAATTAGGCGCTCCATCACTTCGCGCATCAGTCGCACGCGGTTTGCCGGGCTGCCGCCGTAATCGTCATCACGCAAGTTAGACGAATTGCGCAGGAACTGATCGATCAAATAGCCATTGGCACCATGCAACTGGACGCCGTCGAACCCGGCTCGCTTGGCGTTTTCCGCCGCATGACCATAGTCATCGACCAGACGCGGCATTTCATCGAGCCGCAGCGGACGGGCGACAACCATGTCCTTGTTGCCTTCCGGCGTGTGCGCATGGCCCGGCGCACGGGTGGCAGAGGCGGAAACGGGCAGTTCGCCACCAAGGAAATAAGGGTGGACGATCCGGCCCATGTGCCACAGCTGGAGCACGATACGCCCGCCTGCGGCATGCACCGCATCGGTCACCGGCTTCCAGCCTTCCACTTGCGCATCGCTCCAGATTCCCGGCGCGCTTGGCCAGCCGGAACCCTCCGTGCTGATCCCAGTCGCCTCGCTGATAATCAGACCGGCGCTGGCGCGCTGGCGATAATAGGTCTGCATGATCTCGGTCGGCACAGCGTCAGGGCCAGCGCGACCGCGGGTCAGCGGGGCCATCAAAATGCGATTGGGAGCGGTGATCGCGCCAAGTTGCACCGGCTGGAAAAGCGAATCGTGCATGAACTCTCTACCTTTTCAAATGGAAGTGCTGGAAGGAAATGAACAAAATACAAAAAGGGCAAGCCCGCATTAAAACGGGGGCTTGGGAAACGCGGCGCCGGAAGCTACTGACTATGCCAAACTGGAACCTTGGCCAAATCGGGCGCTAGGATAGTTTGATCTCCATCTCCGGAACCCAACCCGACTGGGTTTCCTTTTGAAACGCAGTTAGGATGCCGGTGTCCGCATGACAAGCGCGAGTTGATCAGCGGACAATGACCAGCATCGACGACAGGCGCGCGGCGACGCGGCCCAATCCTTGGCATTTTGTGGCGCTGCTTGGCGGCAATTTTGCGCTGGCGCTGGGCCCGTGGTTTGTACGGATGGCTGATTGCGGCCCGGTTTCTGCGGCCTTCTGGCGATTGTTTCTGCCGCTCCCGCTACTAGGACTGCTGGCGCTCAGCCAAGGTCGGCAAAACCCCCGCTCCGGCTTTGCTCTTGGTGCATGGGGCGCAGTCGCCATTGCCGGAATTTTCTTCGCGTTCGATCTGGCAAGCTGGCACATTGGCATTTCGCACACACGGCTGGGCAATGCCTCGCTGTTCGGCAATTCGGGAAGCCTGATCCTGATGACATGGGGACTCCTGATCGCCCGCCGATGGCCGCGGCCCCTGGAGGCTGCGGCCATTTTCGCGGCCACGGCAGGCGCAGGCATCCTGCTCGGACGCTCGCTTGAGATTGATCAGGCCACGCTGATCGGCGATCTTTTCTGCATTCTGGCCGGGTTCTTCTATGTCTTCTACATCCTGCTGATCCAGCGTGCACGCGGCCGTTTCGACAGCTGGGGACTCCTGTTCAACTCCACGCTGGCTGGCGCGCCAGTGTTGCTTGCGATTGCCCTTGCGCTGGGTGAGCCGGTCTGGCCGCACGTATGGTGGCCGCTCTTCGCGCTGGCTCTGGGAAGTCAGGTGATCGGGCAGGGTCTCATTGTCTTTGCCCTGCGCCACTTTTCTGCGCTGATCGTTGGCGTGGTCCTGCTGACCCAGCCAGCCGTTTCGATCATGGCAGGCTGGTTCGCCTTTGGCGAAACCATTGGCTGGCTTGACGGGCTGGGCATGGTTCTGATCGCAGGCGCGCTGGTGCTTGGCCGCCTCGGCGAAGGCGCGACGCGCTGATTCGTCTCCGCGCGCCTTTGGTTCCGAGCTGCGATTCGGGCTGGAGACACACACCCTTCGCGATACGAAGGCCTTTTTTGCTGCACTGCAGCGGTGCATTTAAGGGTGTAGCCCTGACACGATACATCCACCCAGTTCGCTAAAAAGGCTAATTTAAGCAGGCTATACCGATGCCAAAAATTCAATCGGCATTCGCGGATGCAGCGAGATTTTCGGGTTTGGCGCTTGCCGCCGCTTTCTCCGGGTATCCGTGACACCGCGGAAATATCCTTGCAATCTGCCATTTTTGTGTGGAGTGAGGCAGTTTAGTTACAAACGCCCATTTCGTTTGTCCAAGGGGATCGATCTAAATGAAGCCAATCAAGGTCGCAGTGATCGGCGTAGGCAACTGCGCCAGCTCACTGGTGCAAGGTGTAGAATTCTACCGCAACACCAATTCTCCGGCTGGCCTCATCCACGATCGGATCGGCGGCTATGGTGCTGGTGATGTGGAATTCGTGATGGGTGTCGATGTGGATGCCCGCAAAGTTGGCAAGGACATCGCTGAAGCGATTTTCGCCGCGCCGAACTGCACTGCCGTGTTTCAGTCTGAAGTGCCCGCCTCGGGCGCAAAGGTCATGATGGGCCGGATTCTCGACGGCGTTGCCGATCACATGACCGGCATGGGCGAGCGCGGCTTCATTGTTGCCGATGCGCCCGAAGCCACCCAGGAATCGATTGTCGCCGCGCTGCGCGAATCGGGCGCGGAAGTGCTGATCAACTTCCTGCCGGTCGGGTCGGAAACGGCGACGGAATTCTACATGGAATGCGCCCTCGAAGCGGGCGTTGCCGTCGTGAACTGCATGCCCGTGTTCATTGCCAGCCGTCCCGAATGGGAAGCCAAGTTCCGCGCCAAGCGGCTCCCGATCGTCGGTGACGACATCAAGGCACAGGTCGGCGCAACGATCGTCCACCGGGTGCTTTCCAGCCTGTTCGGCGCGCGCGGCGTCACGGTCGAGAAGACGTACCAGCTCAACACTGGCGGCAACACCGACTTCATGAACATGCTCGATCGCCAGCGCCTCGGCTCCAAGAAGGAATCGAAGACCGAAGCGGTGCAGGCCATGCTCGCCCAGCGTCTGGCCGACGAGAACATCCACGTTGGCCCGTCGGACTATGTGCCTTGGCAGAAGGACAACAAGCTGTGCTTCC